>NZ_JZWY01000084.1:0-27216 GCF_000966955.1 Streptomyces sp. NRRL S-495 | reverse complement strand
GTGCTCGCCCTGGTCACCACCGGCCTGGTGGTCAGCGACACGGTGGTGCTCGGCACCGTCCGCCACCAGCTGGTGCAGCGGCTCGACGAGCAGCTGGAACGCTTCGGCGAACCGCTGGCCCGCCGCGCGCCGACCCGCAACAGCTGGGCGGAGCCCAGGCAGCAGCCCTCGGTCACCGGCAAGCGGGCCGGCCAGTACCTGGCGGCGCTGCCCAGCCAGTACCTGGTCCAGTACCTGTCCGCCGACGGCAGGGTGCAGTTCGTGGTGCGCCAGCCGATGTCGGAGAACGACCCGGCGCCGCAGCTGGACGGCTTCGACCCGGCCGCGGTCGGCGCCGACACCCCCGTCGACCTGCCCGACCAGCGCGGCCGGGGCAGCTGGCGGGCGATCGTCCTGCCGGTCCAGCGGCAGAGCGCCCCGGTCAGCGTCTTCGCCGCGCCCGCGCCCAGCGCCGCCTATGTGATGGTCGCCGTCTCCCGCGAGGACATCGACGCCACCGTCAACCGGCTGCGCACCGCCTTCCTGGCGATCGGGGGCGTCGTCCTGCTGGTGATCGCGGCGCTCGGCTTCTTCGCCGTCCGCACCGGACTGCGGCCGCTGCGCCGGATCGAGGAGGGCGCCCAGCTGATCGCCGCCGGTGAGCTCTCGCACCGGATGCCGGCCCTCCCGGCGAACACCGAGGTCGGCCGGCTCTCCGTCGCCCTCAACGGCATGCTGGCGCAGATCGAGGCCGCCTTCGCCGCCCGGGCGGAGTCCGAGGGTCGGATGCGGCGGTTCGTCGCGGACGCCTCGCACGAGCTGCGCACCCCGCTGGCCGGCATCCGCGGCTTCGCCGAGCTGTACCGGATGGGCGCCCTGCCCGCCGAGGCCGACGTCCGGCGCACCATGGGCCGGATCGAGAACGAGGCGATCCGGATGGGCACCCTGGTCGAGGATCTGCTGGTGCTCGCCCGGCTGGACGAGGAGCGCCCGCTCGACCTCGCGCCGATGGACCTGCGCACCCTCGCCGCGGATGCCCTGCACGACCTCACCGCCCTCGACCCGAGCCGCCCGGTCGCCCTCACCGGCCCGGCCGGCAGCGGCCCGCCCGGTCCGGCGCCCGTGCTCGGCGACGAGGCCCGGCTCCGCCAGGTGGTCACCAACCTGGTCGGCAACGCCGTCAAGCACACCCCGCCCGGAACCCCGGTGCGGATCGGGGTGGGCCACGAGGGCGGCCTCTGCCTGCTGGAGGTCGCCGACTCCGGCCCCGGCCTCACCGCCGACCAGGCCGCCCTGGTGTTCCACCGCTTCTACCGCGTCGACGCCTCCCGCAGCCGCCACGACCAGCGCGGCGGCGCCGGCCTCGGCCTCGCCATCGCCACCGCCCTCACCCACGCCCACGGCGGCGCCCTCACCCTCCACACCACCCCCGGCACCGGCGCCACCTTCCGCCTGGAACTCCCCCACCAGCGCTGAAACCCCGATCGGGTGGATCCCGTCCTCTCCGGGCCGGACCCCGAGCGCGGGGCCTACGCCCGGTCGGAGCGGACGCCGTACGGCGAGGACGCCGTGGTCCCCGAGGGCCCCGCCAAGGGGTTCGCGATCGGGCCCGGCATCACCGGGGGGCGGCGGGACTGACCTCCTCCCGGAGGAGGTCCCGGGCGAGCAGGCCCGCCTGGAAGCGGGAGGAGGCGCCGAGGGCGGCCATCAGGTCGGCGACCCGGCGGCGGTAGGTGCGCAGGGAGACGCCGAGGAGGCGGGCGCCGGTCTCGTCGGTGTGGCCGGCGGCGAGGGAGCGCAGGGTGTCGCGGGCCTGCTCGGTCAGCGGCGGCGGGGCGGCGCAGTCGGCGAGGTCGGTGGCGGTCTCCCAGGTGGCGCGGAACAGCGAGCGCACGCCGTCGACGACCTCCGGGGCCTGCACCACGGTGTACGTGTGCACGCCCCGTACCGGTGCGCCGGCCAGGATCGCGGTGCGCCGGTCGATGACGATCGCCTCCCGGGCTATCGGCCCGTCGGAGATCCGGATCTCGATGCCGGAGGCGGCGATCCGCCGCAGCCGCCGGAGCGACTCGGGGTCGGCGAGGGCCCGGCGGCTGTACAGCTTGCGCATGGTGAGGCCGGGGACGACGTGCGGCCGCTTCCCCTCGCGGAAGGCCGCGTTGACGCCCGCCGAGAAGGTCATCAGATCGGTGGCGGCGACCAGGAACTCCTCGTGGGAGGCGACGAAGAGGTGTCCGGCCCGCTGGACGAGCTCCTGCTCGCCGTGCAGGGTGATGATCCGATCGGTGCTCATGGCAGCAAACTGCCAGATCGGTCGGGGCCGCCGCGAGCCGGGCCGAGGCTTGGGGTCATGACGACGACTCCCGCACTTCCCGCGAACGCCGCCGGCACCTTCCTCCTCGGCGGCGACCTGCCGGTGTCCCGGATGGGCTTCGGCGCGATGAAGCTGCCCTCCCGCGACTGGCACGGGCCCGCCTGCGACCCCGAGCAGAGTGTCCGGGTGCTGCGCCGGGCCGTCGAGCTGGGCGTCGACCACATCGACACCGCCTGGTTCTACTTCTTCCGGGACGTCTCCGCCCACGGCCTGATCCGGCGGGCCCTGCACCCCTACCGGGACGACCTGGTGATCGCCACCAAGGTCGGCCCGGGCCGCGACCCGGAGGGCCGGTGGCTGGAGCCGGCCGACCGGGAGGCCCTGCGTGCCGCCGTCCACCGCGATCTGCGCGAGCTGGGGGTGGACCGGCTGGACGTGGTGCACCTGCGCCGGATGCCCAGTCAGTCCTCGATCGCCGAGCCCTTCGCCGCACTGGCGGAGCTGCGCGAGGAGGGGCTGATCCGGCACCTGGGCGTCAGCAATGTGAACGAGGCCCAGCTCGCCGAGGCCGAGGCGATCGCCCCGGTCGTGACGGTGCAGAACAAGTTCAGCGTGCTGGACCGCACGGCGGAGCAGGACCGGCTGCTGGCGGACTGCACGGCGCGGGGCATCGCCTTCGTCCCGTTCTACCCGCTCGGCGGCACCGGGGTGCCCGACCACCCGGCCCTGCGCGGGGTCGCCGAGCGGCACGGCGCCACCCGGGCCCAGGTGATGGTGGCCTGGCTGCTGGCGCTCTCGCCGTCGGTGCTCGCGATCCCGGGCACCTCCTCTCCGGCGCACCTGGAGGAGAACATCGCCGCCGCCGCGCTGCGGCTGGACGCGGCGGACCTCGCGGAGCTGGAGCTGCTGACGGTGTCCGAGCCCGCCTGACGCTGTCCGAGCCCGCCTGACGGTGTCCGGTGGGCGACGGCAGCGCCTGACAAGTACGACTGTCCGATGAGTTCTGCTCCTGGTTTCCCCGCCGGTCCGCCGGGAAGGGCCCCGCCCGTACCCGAAGGTTCCACAACTCCCAGGAGCGGTCAGGATGGCAGCGTCAGCAGCGGGTCCCGGGGGGTCCTTCCGGCGGGACCTCTCGGAGTGGCGGATCGTGCTCGTCGCCTGGCGGCTGGTGGTGCTGCAGGCCGCCCACCCGGTGGTCGCGGCCGGGATGGCCGAGCACTCCACCTACCGCGGCCACCCGTGGCGCCGGGTCGAGCACACCATGGCCAGCGGGCGCCGGCTGTTCCAGGCCGACGAGGAGCAGCTCTGGCGCGAGGTCCAGCGGCTCGACCGGGCGCACCGGCGGATCCGCGGCACCGCCGAGGACGGGCGCGGCTACGACGCCCACGACCCGGCCACCCGGGCCTGGGTGCTGCTCACCCTGTTCGAGAGCGTCGTCGCGATGCGGGAGCTGAGCGGCGAGCCCTACCCGGCGGAGGAACTCGAAGCCTCGTACCGGGAGTTCGCCGGGATCGCGGCGGTGTTCGGGCTGTCCTCGGGGGAACTGCCCGCCACCGCCGCCGAGTTGCGCGGCCGACTGCGCCGGACGGTCCTCGACGAGCTGGAGTTCACCGACACCGCCCGCACTCTGCTGTACGACGTGCTGCGCGAGGCGCCCTGTCCGCGCCGGCTGCGCCTGCTCGGCCCGGTCGGCTGGCGGGTGCTGAGCGCGGTGGTCGCCCGGCT
This sequence comes from Streptomyces sp. NRRL S-495, assembly GCF_000966955.1. Lineage (NCBI taxonomy): Bacteria > Bacillati > Actinomycetota > Actinomycetes > Kitasatosporales > Streptomycetaceae > Streptomyces > Streptomyces sp. NRRL S-495. Next base: position 23,198 of record NZ_JZWY01000084.1, on the reverse strand, counting down.
GGTCGCCGAACTGACCGTCGCGGACCTCCCGGCGGTCTTCCGCGAGCGCTTCGGCCTGGTGCCCACCCGCCGCGGGCGGCTGCTCTCGCTGCTGCTGCACCGCGGCGGCCGGGCGGTGGCCACCAGACTGCCGGACCGCTACCGCTACCGCGTCCCCGGGGCGGACTCCTCCTCCCGGCCCCGGCGGCCGCCCCGGCAGGACACCAGGCCGCCGCGGCTGGACCGGTTCTTCCGGGAGGTGCTCGACCAGACCGGGGACGGCCACCTCACCGCCCACGACTTCCGGGCGATGGCGCACAACGTGTGCTGGCAGCTGGAGCTCTCCGAGGAGGGGGAGGGCCGGGTGTACGACGCCTTCGAGCGCTGGTGGGAGGAGCTGCGGGCGGGCATGGACGCCGACGGCGACGGCCGGGTGACCCGGGCCGAGTACGTCGCCGCCACGCTGGCCGGCTGCGACCGCGACCCGGCGTACCTGGAGCGCGGACTGCTGCCCGCGCTCCGGGCGGTGTTCGCGGCCGCCGACGCCGACGGGGACGGCCTGCTGGACTTCGCCGAGTACCGGGTGCTGTTCGGCGGCCGCCGGGTGCATCCGGCCGAACTCTCGCACGGCTTCCGGCAGTTGGACACCGACGGGGACGGTGTGATCACCTCTGCGGAGTTCCTGCGCGGCTTCGTGGACTACTTCACCGCCCGCGCCCCCTCCGCCCCGGGCACCCAACTGCTCGGCCGGGCCTGACCGGAGGGGCCGCCGGGGGCCCTACCCGGCGCGGCGGAGGGCGGCCTCGGTGTCCTCGACCAGGGCGCGGGCGGCGGCGAGGCCGGTGGCGGTGAGGGCCGCCGGGTCGCCTCCGGGGGCGGCGAGCAGGGCGCGGGCGCGCGGGCCGAAGCCGGGCGGGGCGGTCGGCAGGGTCTCGGCCACCGCCAGGGCGCCCTTCTCGTTGAGGCACCAGCGGCGGTCGGCCGCGTACAGCGCCTGTACCAGGACCCCCACGGCGCGGGCGAGGCAGAGCGCGACGTACAGGGTGTCGCCGCGGGCCGCGCCCTTGGCGGCGCCGTCGAGCAGGAAGCCGGCCTCCCAGGTGCTGCCGGTCAGCGCGGCCCGCAGCGGCTCCGGGTAGTCCGCGTACGCGGCCCGGCGCTCCGTCAGCGCCCCGGACGGGTCGGCCAGGACCACGCCGAGCGCGAGCTCCCCGACGTAGCAGGGCGACCAGAAGCCGAGCGGGTGGCCGGCCTGGACGCCCACCTCGTAGCGCCCGGCGAGGCAGTCGGCGCGGACCCGGTCGACCCGGTCGAGGTCGCGCAGGATCCAGTCGACCCGGCCGAGCCCCTCGACGGTCAGCCAGGCGCCGCCGTCGACCCAGGGGCCCCAGCCGCCCGGTCCGGCCACCTCGACCCCGGGACCGGCGAGCTCGCGCAGGGCGTCGAGGTCGAGATGGCCGGACCGGTAGTAGAGGCCGAGGTCCCAGTCGGAGCCGGGGGTGTGCTCGCCCCGGGCCCGGCTGCCCCCGAGCACGACACCGACCACGCCCGGCACCCCGGCCAGCCGGCCGGCCATCGCTTCGATGATCGCTCGCACGGTGAACATGCCTTTCTGTCAGGGCAGTAGGTGTCAATGCTACGTACCGTCCACATTTCCCGTCTCACCTTCCCGGCTGCTCGTTGTGGCCCGGCGACCCGCTTCGCAGACTGTGCGCACGGCATCACCGCCGGTCGCACCCCACCCCGCCCGCTCTTTCCGCGTAAGGGTGGTGGATACTGAGCTTGTGAACGTGTTCACGTTCACAAGCGGACAAGCATGCGCACCTGGGCAGCGGGCCCCGGCTATAGATGAGGTTTGTCCGAAATGTGACCTCGAACGAGGTCGGTTGGAGAGAGGGCGACGTGGAACTGGCAATCGCTCACGAAACCATCGCGCGATGGCAATTCGGCATCACCACCGTCTACCACTTCCTCTTCGTACCGCTCACCATCAGCCTCGCCGCGATCGTGGCGGGGCTGGAGACCGCATGGGTGCGGACGGACAAGGAGAAGTACTTCCACGCCACGAAGTTCTGGGGGAAGCTCTTCCTGATCAACATCGCGATGGGCGTGGTCACCGGCATCGTGCAGGAGTTCCAGTTCGGCATGAACTGGTCCGACTACTCCCGCTTCGTCGGCGACGTCTTCGGCGCCCCGCTCGCGATGGAGGCGCTGATCGCCTTCTTCTTCGAGTCGACCTTCATCGGCCTGTGGATCTTCGGCTGGGACAAGCTGCCGCGGAAGCTGCACTGCGCCTGCATGTGGATGGTCGCGCTCGGCACCGTGCTCTCCGCCTACTTCATCCTGGCGGCCAACTCCTGGATGCAGCACCCGGTCGGCTACGTGATCGACCCGGTCACCGGCAAGGCCCAGCTGACCGACATCGCCAAGGTGCTGTTCCAGGACACCACCGTCACCGTCGTCCTGCACACCCTGACCGCGGCCTTCCTCACCGGCGCGGCGTTCATGGTCGGCATCGCCTCGTTCCACCTCTGGAAGGCCAAGCGCAAGCCGGGGAGCGCCGCCGCCGCCCCGGAGAAGGTCGCCGTGATGCGGACCTCGCTGCGGCTCGGCCTGGTGCTCGCGGTGATCTTCGGCGCGGGCACCGCGCTCAGCGGTGACTCGCTCGCCAAGGTCATGTTCCGCCAGCAGCCGATGAAGATGGCCGCCGCCGAGGCGCTCTGGGACACCAAGGCGCCGGCGCCGTTCTCGGTCTTCGCGGTCGGCGACGTCAGCAAGGGCCACAACTCGGTGGAGCTGGAGATCCCCGGGATACTGTCCTTCCTCGCCAACAGCGACTTCAGCTCCTCCGTCCCCGGCATCAACGACACCGCCGAGGCCGAGGCCGCCAAGTACGGCGGCGACCCCAAGGACTACATCCCCAGCATCTTCGTCACCTACTGGGGCTTCCGCCTCATGATCGGCTTCGGGATGACCTCCTTCGTGGCCGGGGTGATCGGACTCTGGACCACCAGGAAGAAGCGTTTCCTCCACCCGGAGTTCCGCACCGGGGACACCGAGGTGCCGAGGCTGATGCTCACCCCGAAGCGGGAGCTGGGCCCTTTCCTCACCAAGTGGAGCTGGCGGATCGGCATCCTCACCATGGGGTTCCCGCTGATCGCCAACAGCTTCGGCTGGATCTTCACCGAGATGGGCCGGCAGCCCTGGGCGGTCTTCGGACTGATGACCACCGCCAGCGCCGTCTCGCCCAACGTGGGCGTCGGCACCCAGATCGGCGCCCTGGCCACCTTCACCTCGCTGTACGCGGTCCTCGCCGTCGTCGAGGTCAAGCTGCTGGTCAAGTACGCCAAGGCCGGACCGGTCACCGACGAGCGGCCGCCCACCGAGGACCCGACCCTGCGCGGTCCCGCCTCCGGTGACGACGCCGACAAGCCGCTCGCCTTCGCCTACTGAGGCCACCCAGGATCGATAGGACCGACACACCATGGAACTTCACGACGTCTGGTTCGTCCTGATCGCCGTCCTCTGGATCGGCTACTTCTTCCTGGAGGGCTTCGACTTCGGCATCGGCATCCTCACCAAACCGCTCGCCCGGAACACCGCCGAGCGCCGGGTGCTGATCAACACCATCGGCCCGGTCTGGGACGGCAACGAGGTCTGGCTGCTGACCGCCGGCGGCGCCACCTTCGCGGCCTTCCCGGACTGGTACGCGACCCTCTTCAGCGGCTTCTACATCCCGCTGCTGCTGATCCTGGTCTGCCTGATCGTGCGCGGCGTCGCCTTCGAGTACCGGGCCAAGCGGCCCGAACCGCGCTGGCAGCGGAACTGGGAGGAGGCGATCTTCTGGACCTCGCTGGTCCCGGCCTTCCTCTGGGGCGTCGCCTTCGCCAACATCGTCCGCGGCGTCGACATCGACGCCGAGAAGAACTACGTCGGCGGCTTCTGGGACCTGCTCAACCCGTACGCGCTGCTCGGCGGCCTGGTGACGCTCAGCCTGTTCACCTTCCACGGCGCGGTGTTCGCCGCGCTCAAGACGGTCGGCGACATCCGCGACCGGGCCCGGGCCGCGGCCCTGAAGGCCGGTCTGGCGGCCGCGGCGCTGGCGGCGGTCTTCCTGATCTGGACCCAGGCCGACAACGGCAACGGCTGGAGCCTGGCCGCCCTGGTGATCGCGGTGCTCGCCCTGGTCGGCGCGCTCCTCGCCAACCGGGCCGGCCGCGAGGGCTGGGCCTTCGTCCTCTCCGGGGCGACGATCGTGGCCGCCGTCGCGATGCTCTTCCTCGCGCTCTTCCCCGACGTCATGCCGTCCACCCTGAACCCGGAGTGGAGCCTGACCGTGACCAACGCAGCCTCCTCGCCGTACACGCTCAAGCTGATGACGATCGTGGCCGCCGTGTTCACCCCGCTGGTGCTGCTCTACCAGAGCTGGACGTACTGGGTGTTCCGCAAGCGGATCGGCGTCCAGCACATCCCCGGGCACGACCCGGCCACCGCGCTCGACCAGGGCTGAGGCCATGAAGCCGGTCGACCCCCGACTCCTCCGCCACGCCCGCACCACCCGGGTCTTCCTCGCCGGATCCGTCCTGCTGGGGACGGCGAACGCGGCCCTGGTGGTGGCCCAGGCGGGCCTGATCGCCGAACTCGTGGTCCGCGGCTTCCAGCAGCGGGCCGGGCTCGGTGAACTCGGCACGCCGCTGGCGCTGCTGGTGCTCACCGCGGTCGGGCGCGGGCTGGTCGGCTGGCTCACCGAACTGGTCGCGCACCGGTCCGTCGCCCGGGTGAAGTCCACCCTGCGGCGCCGGCTGCTCGACCACGCCACCGCGCTCGGCCCGGCCTACCTGGCGGGCCGGCGCACCGGCGAACTCACCACCCTGGCCACCCGGGGCGTCGACGCGCTCGACGACTACTTCGCCCGCTACCTGCCGCAGCTCGCGCTCGCCGTGACCGTCCCGGTCACGGTGCTGCTGCGGATCGTCGGCGCCGACGTCACCTCGGCCGCGATCATCGCCGGCACCCTGCCGCTGATCCCGCTGTTCATGGTGCTGATCGGGATGGCCACCCAGGCCAGGATGGACCGTCAGTGGGAGGGGCTCTCCCGGCTCTCGCACCACTTCCTGGACGTGGTCGCCGGACTGCCCACGCTCAAGGTGTTCAACCGGGCCCGCGCCCAGGCCGCCACCATCGCCCGGATCACCGCCGACTACCGCCGGGCCACCCTGCGCACCCTGCGGATCGCCTTCGTCTCCTCCTTCGCGCTGGAACTGCTCTCCACCCTCTCGGTCGCGCTGGTCGCCGTCACCATCGGCTTCCGGCTGGTCGACGGCACCCTCGACCTGGAGACCGGGCTGCTGATCCTGGTCCTCGCCCCCGAGGTCTACTTCCCGATCCGCCAGGTCGGCGCGCTCTACCACTCCAGCGTCGAGGGCCTCACCGCCGCCGACCGGATCTTCGAGGTGCTGGAGACGCCGCTGCCGCCGCGCGGCACCGTCCCCGCGCCCGACCTGACCGGGGCCGTGATCGCCGCCGAGGGCCTCGTGGTGGCCTTCCCCGGCCGGAGCACGCCCGCCCTGGACGGCGCCTCGGTGGTGCTGCACCCGGGCGGGACGGTGGCGCTCACCGGCCCGTCCGGCGCCGGCAAGTCCACCCTGCTCGGCGTCCTGCTGGGCCTCACCGCGCCCACCGCCGGGACGATCCGGATCACCGCCGCCGACGGGCGGACCCACGACCTGGCCGAGCTGGAGCCGGACAGCTGGCGGCGGCAGATCGCCTGGGTGCCGCAGCACCCGCACCTGTTCGCCGGGACCGTCGCCGACAACCTGACCCTGCACCGGCCCGGGGCCACCGAGGAGCAGCAGCGCGCGGCCCTGCGCTCCGCGCACGCCCTCGACTTCGTCGACCGGCTGCCGCAGGGCCTCCGCACCCGCCTCGGCGAGGACGGCGCCGGGCTCTCCGCCGGGCAGCGCCAGCGGCTCGCGCTCGCCCGGGTGCTGCTCGCCGACGACCGCCCGCTGGTCCTGCTCGACGAGCCCACCGCCAACCTGGACGGCGCCTCCGAGGCGGCCGTCGTCGACGCCGTCCGGGCGCTGGCCGCCGACCCGGCGCGCACCGTGCTGATGGTCGCGCACCGGCCCGCGCTGCTGGCCGCCGCCGACCGGCAGATCCGGCTGGCCGGCCCGGCCGCTCCCGCCGTCCCTCCGGCGGCCGTCCCGGTGCTCGCGCACCGGGGGCGTCCGACACCGCCGGCGCCGGACGAGGACGGGCCGACCCCCGCCGCGGGCGCCGTCCGCCCCCGGCTGGCGCTCTCGGTGCTGCTCGGCGCGCTCGCGCTCGGCTGCGCCGTGGCGCTGATGGCCACCTCCGGCTGGCTGATCTCCCGGGCCTCCGAGATGCCGCCCGTCCTCCACCTGATGATGGCCGTCACCGCGGTGCGCGCCTTCGGCATCGGGCGCAGCGTCTTCCGCTACGCCGAGCGGCTGGTCTCGCACGACGCGGTGCTGCGCACCCTCGGCACCCTGCGCGCCGCCGTCTACCGCCGGCTCGCCGTGCTGGCCCCGGCGGGGCTGCCCGCGTTCCGGCGGGGCGACCTGCTCTCCCGGCTGGTCGCCGACGTCGACGCCGTCCAGGACCACTACCTGCGCTGGCGGCTCCCGGCCGCGGTGGCGGTGCTGGTCTCCACGGCCGCCGCGCTCGCCATGGGCGCCTTCCTGCCCGCAGCCGGGCTGGTGCTCGGGCTCGGCCTGCTGCTGGCCGGACTGGTGGTGCCGGTGCTGACGGCCCGTTGGTCGGCCGGCGCCGAGCGGCGGCAGGCCCCGGCGCGCGGGCGGCTCTCCACCGCCGTCCTGGACACCTTCAGCGGCACCGCCGAGCTCACCGTGGCCGGTGCGCTGCCGGGCCGGCTGGCCGCCGTCCGCGCCGCCGACGCCACCCTGACCGGGCTGGCCGCCCGCTCGGCCGCCACCGCGGCGCTCGGCACCGGGCTGATCACCCTGCTCACCGGCCTCACGGTGGCCGCCGCCGCGGCCGTCGGGCTGCGCGGCGTGGCGTCCGGGGCGCTCGCCCCGGTCTGTCTGGCCGTGGTCGTGCTGACCCCGCTGGCGGCCTTCGAGGCGGTCACCGGGATGCCGGCCGCCGTCCAGGCCCGCCGGCGCAGCCAGGCCGCCTCGGCGCGGCTCGCCGAGGTACTGGACGCGCCGGACGCCGTCGCCGAACCGGCCTCGGCGCGGGCCCTGCCCCCGCAGCCGCTGCCGATCGCCGTCCGCGGCCTGACCGCCCGCCACCCCGGGCAGACCGGGGACGCGCTGACCGGCGTCGACCTCGATCTCGGGCCCGGCCGGCGGATCGCCGTGGTCGGCCCGTCCGGCTCCGGCAAGACCACGCTCGCGCAGACGCTGCTGCGCTTCCTGGACCAGCGCGCGGGCAGCGTCGTCCTCGCCGCCGGTCGTCCACAGGCTGTGGACAGTCGCGCGCTCGCCGGGGACGACGTCCGCCGGGTGATCGGCCTCTGCGCCCAGGACGCCCATGTCTTCGACAGCTCGCTCCGGGAGAACCTGCGTCTCGCCCGGCCCGACGCCGACGAGGACGAGCTGCGCGCCGCGCTCGCCGCCGCCCGGCTGCTGGACTTCACCGACTCGCTGCCGGACGGCCTGGACACCATGGTCGGCGAGCACGGCGCCCGGCTCTCCGGCGGCCAGCGGCAGCGGCTGGCGCTGGCCCGGGCACTGCTCGCCGACTTCCCGGTGCTGATCCTCGACGAGCCCGCCGAACACCTCGACCTGCCCACCGCCGACGCCCTCACCGCCGACCTCCTCGCCGCCACCGCCGGGCGCAGCACCGTACTGATCACCCACCGGCTGGCCGGCCTGGACGACAGCACGGTGGACGAGGTGCTGGTCCTGGACGCCGGCCGGGTGGTCGAGCGCGGCAGCTGGTCGGAGCTGCTGGCCCGGCCGGAGGGGCGGCTGCGCGCCATGCACGACCGCGAGCGGGAGACGGACGGCGTCCTGGTGGCCTGACCGGCTCGGCCGGTCGGCGCGGGATGCGGTACAACAGCGGGCACGGTCCGGCGCCCTTCGTCCGCGCCGGACCGTGGTTGTGCCTGCGGTCAGACGAGGCCGAAGTCGAACTCGCCCTGCGCGACCGCCTCGATGAAGGCGGCGTGCCCCTCGGCGGTCTGAGCCCTGGGCGGGTGTCCCCGGGGACGTTTCCGACCGACCGCCGACCGCGTGTCGGCGGTCGGTCGTGCCGTCCATCGGGAGAAATCAGCGCAAACTACGCTTATCGTCATGGACTCCACGCCAGACCTGCCCGAGCCCGCCGAGCCTGCCGGGACCGCCGCGTCCGCCGCTTCCGGCGACCCGGAGGCGGACCAGGCGCCGCACCGCGTCCCCGAGATCGCCTCGCTCGGCCTCGACACCCTGGTCACCGAGGTGGCCGAGCGGCTGCAGTCCGCCGCCGCCGTCACCGACCGGATGCAGCGGCTGCTGGAGGCGGTCGTCTCGGTCGGGGCGGGTCTGGACCTCCATGCCACCCTGCACCGGATCGCCACCGGCGCCGCCGAGCTCGTCGACGCCCGGTACGCCGCCCTCGGTGTGATCGCCCCCAACGGGCACGGGCTCTCCGACTTCATCCACGTCGGGGTGGACGACGCGGTGGCGGCCCGGATCGGGGAGCTGCCGGTCGGCCGGGGCATCCTCGGGGCGCTGATCGACCGCCCCGAGCCGCTGCGCCTCACCGAGCTCGGCGCCGACCCCCGCTCGTACGGCTTCCCCCCGCACCACCCGGAGATGAAGACCTTCCTCGGTGAGCCGATCAGGATCCGCGACGAGGTGTTCGGCAACCTCTACCTGACCGAGAAGAAGGGCGGCGGCGCCTTCACCCCCGAGGACGAGCAGGTGGTGCACGCGCTGGCGGCCGCGGCCGGGGTCGCGATCGAGAACTCCCGCCTCTACGAGGAGGGCCGGCGCCGGGAGCGGTGGATCGCCGGTGCGGCCGCCGTCACCACGGCGCTGCTCTCCAGGGACGAGGCGGAGATCGCCCTCACCGTCGCGGCCGAACAGGTCAGGGAACTGGCGGACGCCGCGCTGGGCATGATCCTGCTGCCGGTCGCCGACGAGGACGCCGGCACCGTGCGGATGCGGGTCGCCCACGCCTCCGGGGAAGCGGCCGAGTTCGTGCGCGGCGAACTGCTGCCGCCGGACAGCTTCGCCGCCCGGCTGCTCGCCGGTGAGAGCGTCCACCTCGACGACATGTCCACCGATCCGACCGTGGTGATCCGGCTCGCCCGCAGCTTCGGCCCCTCGCTGGCCGTGCCGATGGTCGCCGCCCGCCGGGTGCTCGGCGGCCTCTGTGTCTGGCGTCCGCGCGGGGCGCTGCCGTTCACCGACGGCGAGAAGCAGCTGGCCGAGACCTTCGCCTCGCAGGCCGCGCTCGCGCTGCGGCTGGCCGAGGGCCAGCGCGACCAGCAGCGGCTCGCGGTCTTCCAGGACCGCGACCGGATCGCCCGCGACCTCCACGACCTGGTCATCCAACGGCTGTTCGCCACCGGGATGATGCTGGAGGGGGCCGCCCGGCGGGCCGTCGTCCCCGAGGTGAAGGTCCGCATCGGCGAGGCCGTCGACGAACTGGACGCCACCATCCAGGAGGTCCGCACCACCATCTACGCACTCCAGCACGACGACCACGGCGACGCGCCCGACACCCTGCGGACCCGGGTGCTGCGCGAGTGCAGCCAGACCGCGGCGGCGCTCGGCTTCAAGCCCTCGGTCTCCTTCATCGGCCCGGTGGAGAGCCTGGTCGGCGAGAAGACCGGCCGTCAACTGCTGGCCGCCCTGCGGGAGATGCTGTCCAATGCGGCGCGGCACGCCCGGGCCTCCCGGGTCGGCGTCGAGGTCGACTCGACCGTGCACCTGGACGACGACGGCCGGCCCGTCGGCGGCGACCCGGAGTCGCTCGACCGGGGCGGGCGTCCCGGCGTCCTGCTGACCGTCACCGACGACGGCGTCGGCATCCCCGAGGGCGGGCGGCGCAGCGGCCTGCGCAATCTGACCCGGCGGGCCGAGGCGCTCGGCGGGGACGCCTGGCACGAGCCCGGGCCGTACGCCCGGGGCACCCGGGTGCGCTGGACGGCCCGGCTCTGAGGGCTCGCCGGAGGGGTCCGGACGCTCCTCGGAAGGCCCTGGGCGCTCGTCGGAATGGTCGGGGCGACTCGGGACATTCTCGAACGGTTGGTGAACGACGCGCAGCGGCGGCGGGAGTGCTTGGCGCGCGGAAGGTGTGCAGTCGGTGAAAGTTTAACGAGAGAGAACTTCGCGGCCAACGGAGAAAGTTGTGCATTTCGTGGCCTTCCGGCGCTCTCGTGTGCACACATAGCTTTACTCCCGTCTCGGAGAGAAACCGGACCGTGGGGGAGCAGTGGACGCGTCTGGCCGCGGTCACACCGCAGCAGGGGCAGGTCGAGGGGGATTCCGGGCCGAACGGGCACCGGACGGACGGTACCGCTGGCAACTGAAGGCGCCGAACGGGCGCGTTGTCGCGGTCACCGCGGCCGCGTACGAGACGGCTGCGGAGGCGGAGCGCGGCTTCGACGGCTTACGGGTCGTCGCGGACGGGCTCACCGCCCGGATCACGCACGTCCGGGACGGCATCGGGTGGGTCTGGGTCGTCCCGGGCACCCGCAATCTCCCGGAGGTGCGGTCCAGCCGTGCCTACGAGCGGTACGCCACCTGTCAGAACGCCTTCCGGCGCTTCGTGGTGCTGCTGGCGAAACAGCCGGCCCTCGAACGTCCCGAACCGATGGAGCGGGGGCCGTCGTTGAGAACATCCGATGTCCGCTGAGCGACGCGGGCCGCGCCTGCTCTCCGTCCCGGTCGGCGACCGTTCGCTGTCCTGGGCGCTGCGCGCGGCGAACGGCAGACAGCTCGGCGTCGGCGTGCGCACCTATCGCAACGAGCAGGAACTCACCGATGCCGTGCGTGAGTTGATCATCGAGCGGACCGCGCTGCGGTGCACCGTCGGCCAGTCCGAGGCCCGGCTCTGGGTGTGGACGGCGTACCTGCCGGTCCGCACCACCCGTCGGGGCGCCGCCGAGGCGGCCGGGCCGGTGGCCCGCAGCGCCCGGGGCTACCTCCGGCGCGACCAGTGCCAGGCCGGCGTGACCGGATTCCTGTCCGGGCTCCAGCGCCTGGGGCAGGAGTCGCGCCGCCCCGACCGGGAGGACAGCTGGCCGTTCTGACGGCCCGTCCGCCGTCCCGCAGCCGCCTTCGGGCGGCTACTCGTGCTGGCCCCGCACCAGAACCGCCTTCCCCCTCTTCCGGTGAAGCCCAGGTATCCGGCAACCCCCCGAGTCGCCACCTGGAGAAGAACGTCACCGGCCTCCCACCTGCGACTTTCTCACCCTCCGCGGCCGGGCTGACCTGTCGCTAAACCTCTCCGAACCGAGAAATCGACAATCGGGGGCGGCTTCGGTCGGCCCTTCCGACGGAACCGGGCCGACCGACAGGATCGGCACTGCCGGAGCGGCCACCGCGGACGTGGCCACCGGCCCTGGGAACTGACCACCAGTACCCGGGCACAGCGATGTACTGCTCTCCCACCGGAGGAAGAGGAACATGCGCAAGACCGCTGCCAAGCTGCTCGCCGCCGCCGCCATCGCCACCTCGGTCGCCACCGTCGCCGCCGGCACCGCCGTCGCCGACCCGGCGTCCCTGCCGGCCGCCCAGGACATCGTGGGTGTCGGTTCCGACACCACCCAGGCTGTCCTGAACCAGTTCTCCACCGACTACAACGCGTTCCTGGGTGCGAGCAGCACCCTGCCGCGTCTGTACAGCTGGGACGCGACCGGCACCTCGCCGATCGTCACCAAGACCGGCGCCACCACGCCGTTCAACCGTCCGAACGGCTCGAGCGCCGGCATCTCCGCGCTGGACGCCACCTCCAAGACCACGGTCGACTTCGCCCGCTCCTCGCGTGGCCCGAAGAACAGCACCCCGACCGTCCCGGGTGACCCGACCACCGACCTGTTCGTGGCCTTCGCCAAGGACGCGGTCTCCGTCGCCACCACCACCACGGGCAGCAACGCTCCGACCAACCTGTCCAAGAACGACCTGATCAACATCTACAACTGCACCTACACCAACTGGAACCAGATCCCGGGTTACACGGGCGCCGGCGGCACCATCAAGGCGTTCCTCCCGCAGGTCGGCTCCGGCACCCGCTCCTTCTTCCTGTCGGCTCTCGGCCTGGCCAACGGTGGCGCCTGCGTCCTCGCCAACCCGACCGTCCAGGAGAACCAGGGCACCGACACGATCCTGAACGACCCGAACGCGATCGTTCCCTACTCCGCCGCCCACTACATCGGCCAGGTCTACAACGGCCACAGCAGCGGCAGCGACGCTGCGGGCTACCTGACCATCCGTTCGATCGACGGCATCTCCCCGGTCGACGGCACCAACGCCCTGGCGGCGACCTTCGCCAACACCTCGTTCGGCCGCGTGGTCTACAACGTGGTCCGCGAGGCCAACTGGAACGCCACCGACACCCAGGGCACCGCGCTGCGCGCGATCTTCGGCACCAACGGCTGGGTCTGCAAGAACGCCACCGCCGCCGCCGACATCAAGAGCTACGGCTTCCGCACGCTGCCGGTCGGCGCCTGCGGCAGCACCACCCACGCGATCTGATCGCACCCCGTACTTCCGGCGGCCAGGGGCTTCCGCCCCTGGCCGCCGGGCCACGCCGGGCCGTCCGGAGCGACTCCGGGCGGGGCCGGCGGCACCACCGCACCGCCCGCACGGCAGCACCACCGCGTGAAAGCTCCGCCGCACCACCGCGTGAAAGCTCCGCCGCACCACCGCGTGAAAGCTCCGCCGCACCACCGCGTGAAAGCTCCGCCGCACGAACGCACCAACCCACGGCCTGATGGCCGGACCGTTCCATGTTGCACACCAAGGAGAGCAGTATGTCCCGCACCAGCGCCCGTCTCGCCGCCGTTGCCACCGCTGTTGTGCTCGCCACCACCGGCGCGGCCACCTCGGCCACCGCCGCCACCCCGGCCACCGGCAGTGCCGTGGTGAACGAGAGCAACACCTTCCTGATCAACTCCCTCTCGGCGGGCGTCATGGTCTTTGCCCTCCCGACGGCCACGGGCTCCTACGACAGCGCCACGGGCCTGTCCGCCGCGTTCCCGGTGACCGGCGGTTCCGCCAACCTCCCCGGCTACTACGGTGACGTCCAGCTGGGCGGCGGGCTGCTCTTCATCAACCTGCGCACCGGCAAGACCGCCGTCTTCAAGAACCTGTCCTTCAGCGTGGGCACCTGGCAGATCACCGGTGTCCCGCAGGGCGGCACCACCCCGGTCGCGCTGCTCGACCCGGCCGGCGACACCACGGTCGCCGGCAACGCCGCCGCCAGCACGCTGACCGCCAGCGACCTCCAGGTGGACGAGGAGGGTGCGAAGTACCTCGACACCAAGCTGAACACCTCCTTCTTCACCGCGGGTCAGTCGGTGGGTTCGCTCAACCTCACCTTCAAGGCCGGCAGCTGACACGCACCAGGTAACGGCGGCGGGGTCCGGATGTCCGGGCCCCGCTGTTCCGCGCGCTCCGGGGAACGGGTCGCCGATGTGATCAAAGAGGGTTGTTCGCAGGCGAGTTGTGGCCTCGTACACCCTGGCGATCCACGGCGTCCATGTACGGCTGGCCGAATGGTGACTGACCATCGGCGGCATCTGGCCAACTCGCGCCGGGGTCCGGCCGGTTCCCCGTCTACGCGCGAAGCGCGGTCCTGGAGGTGCACGTCATGAGAGTCCGTCCACCGGGTTCGAGAGCCCTGGGGAGGTGGAGGAGAGGACTGCTGGCACTGGGGACGGCCTGGGCGGTCGTGGGGGTCTCGGCGATCCTGCCACTGGGTGCCGGAACGGTTCCGCAGGCGGCGGCAGCCACTGCGACGACCGTGGACGGGCCGGCCATCTGGCGCCCCGCCACCCAGGATTACGGCCCCAAGGGAAAGATCACCGTCTCCTCCACCACCAACCTCAGCAACGAGGTCGTCCACGTCTCCTGGGAGGGCTTCACCCCGACCGTGGACCCGCTGGGCGCCCCGGTGAAGTTCGTCAAGCTCAACAGCCCCACCGGCCAGGAGCTCTACCCCGTCCGGGTCTACCAGTGCCGGGGCACCAACCCCACCGTGCACGACTGCTACGGCAGCACCAAGTTCAACCAGGACCCGGCCAAGGGCTTCCTCCAGCCGGCGCCCCCGCCGGGCACCGTCGCGCCGGAGTTCCCCTTCAACGGCGCGGTCCGGGTCACCGGCCCCGACGGCCGCGGCGAGGCGGACATCGAGGTGTGGACCTCCCAGGAGAGCCAGACCCTCGGCTGCGACTCCACCCACCCGTGCTCGCTGGTGGTGGAGGCCAACTACGGCGGTGACGCGCTCGGTTGGACCACCGAGAACTACCAGCTCGACTGCGCGAACCACACCCTCGACAATCCGGTCGAGAGCGGGTACTTCGCGATGGCGTCGGAGTCGATCTTCGCCATGAGCGGTGCGGAGAACGACACCTGGAACCCGGGCGAGAGCTGTGCCTGGGCGAACCGGGTCGTCGTCCCGCTCTCCTTCGCGCCGACCGCCGGCGACTGCCCCAACGCGGCGCAGGACCTGCTGGTCGGCGGCCTGGCGATGGCCAACCGTGCGATGCAGCAGTGGCGCGCGGGCCTGTGCCAGGGCTCGAAGCCGCTCGGGGTGGACTACATCTCGAACACCGGCGAGCCGCAGGTCCGGGCGAACTTCCGGAACAAGTCGGGGCCGGACGTCGCCCTGACCGCGCTCCCGGAGACCGAGCCGGCGAACCGGCCGTACGTCTACGCGCCCCTCGCGACCTCGGCGATCTCGGTCGCCTACGTGGTCGACGACGTGGCGAACTCCGGCCAGATCAAGACGCTGAACCTGACGCCGCGCCTGCTGGCGAAGATGCTGACCCAGTCCTACGCGATGGTGAAGGGCGTCACGATCGAATCGGTCGGGAACAACCCGGTCTGCATCTTCGAGGACAAGGACTTCCTCGACCTCAACCAGCTCGACCCGGCGAGCGGCCAGCGCTGGCCCAAGTGCACCGACCAGGCCTGGCTGGCCGACTCGGCGCCGATCGTGCTCGGCGGCACCACCGACCTGATCTACCAGCTGACCTCGTGGATCGCCGCGGACCCGGAGGCCGCGGCCTTCATGCGGGGCGAGCCGGACCCGAACGGCATGCGGATCAACACCTTCTACCGGCAGCCGGCCTTCGCCGGTTACCCGGTGGACGCCATCCGGGTGCAGGACTACTCCGGTCCTGACGGCTGGAAGATGTACGAGATCAACCCGCTCAACAACGGTCTGGCCCAGGTCGCGCGCAACCTCCTGATGGCCAAGCCGACCTGCCAGTCCCCGTACGCCGACGTGGACGGCAAGCACCCCGGCTGCGCGCCGGTCGACCCCGGCCGCCGCGGGCTGTTCGCGATCATGGACAGCGGCCAGGCCAAGGCCTACGGCATGCCGGAGGCCGCGCTCCGCAACCCGGCCGGGCAGTTCGTGAAGCCGACCCAGGACACCCTCCGGGCCGCCGTCGCGACCATGCCCGTCGACCCCGCCACCGGCACCCAGAAGCTGCCGTACGGCGTGGCCGGGACCGAGTTCGCGAGCTCGGCGCAGGCGTACCCGCTGTCGGTCGTGCAGTACGCGATGACGCCGACCGGCGGCCTCTCCACGGAGAAGGCGAAGGCGGCGTCGGAGTTCCTGCGACGGGTGACCGACCCGGCCGAGGGCCAGCGCTACGGCAACGAGCCCGGTCAGCTGACCCCCGGGTTCCTCGCCCTGACGGACGACCAGCTGGCGCAGGCGCGGTCCGCCGTCACGCACGTCGCGGCGCAGGACGGCAAGTACCCCGGCAACCAGCCCGGCCCCGAGCCGACCGGGCCCGAGGGCGGGAACGGCGGCCAGACCGGCGGCAACGGCGAGAACGGCGGGACCACGGGCGGTACCGACGGTGGAACCACCGGCGGCACCGACGGCGGTACGACCGGCGGGACCACCGGTGGGACGACGGGTGGAACCACCGGCGGGACCACGGGCGGCAGCGACGGTGGGACCACCGGCGCTACCACGGGCGGGACCACCGGCGGTTCGACCGGTGGCACGACCGGCTCCACGGGCTCCACGGACACGACCGGCTCCACCGGCTCGACCGGCTCCACCGGTTCGACCGGTAGCTCGGGCTCGACCGGCGGCAGGACGTCCACCGGCTCGGGCACGACGGGCGCGGGCACGACCGGTGCGGCCGGTACCGGATCGGGCGCCGGCGCCGCCGCTCCCGGCGCCGCCGCACCCGCGGCCCCGGTCAAGGCGAACGCCGCTCCGGCGGCCACCCCGGCCGCCACCACCGGGCCGCTCGCCGCCGCCCCGGTCGCCGCCGGAACGTCGCCGCCGGAACGCCGGCCGCCGACCGCTCCGGCGGGGCCAGGCTGCTGCTCCCGATCGCGCTGATCGCCGGCGCGGTCCTGCTGGTGGGAGGCCCGTTGGCGCTCGTCCTGGCCGGTACTCCGGCCGGCGCGAGGATCGCCGCCGGGGCGTCCGGGGTCTGGGCGCGCCTGCGTCCGGGCCGCCGCGTCTGACGACGCACGTTCCGACTCGGCGGGGCCGCTGTCCCGGCCCCGCCGAGTTCCTTCCCCGTCCCCGCCAGTCCCCCTGCACCTGTCCCGTACCGAGCGCGCCGGAGAGCAGACCATGACAGCCGCCGCCGAGCCCGCGACACCGTTCGCCGAGACTCCAGGCCAGCCGGACCACGATGTACCCCGCACCATCACCGCCCCGTCCACACCCGGTGACCGGGTGTTCCGCGGTTTCCTGCGGGCGGCCGGGTTCTCAGTCTTCGCGATCATGGGCCTGATCGCCTTCTTCCTCGTCCTGCGCGGCGCCGACGCGCTCCGCGCGGTCGGCTTCTCCTTCTTCACCGAGCAGAAGTGGCTGACCCAGGCGCACAACTTCGGCATCGCCGCGGTGCTGCCGAACGGCCTGCTGATCGCCGTCATCGCCCTGGTGATCGCGGTCCCGGTGGCGCTGGCCTCGGCCGTGTTCATCTCCGAGTACGTACCGGTCCGGCTCCGGGCGACCCTGATCTCGCTGGTCGACCTGATGGCCGCGATCCCCAGCATCGTCTACGGCCTCTGGGGCCTGTTCTTCCTCCAGCCGCGGATCATCGGCTTCGTCCGCTGGATGTCGAACCACCTCGGCGACACGCTTCCCTTCCTCAAGGTGCGCACCGGCGACATCGCCAGCTCCTACACCTCGTCGACCTTCATCGCCGGCGTCGTCGTCTCGCTGATGATCATTCCGATCGTCACCTCGCTCAGCCGCGAGGTGTTCTCGCAGGCGCCGCAGGGCGAGCGGGAGGGCGCCTACGCGCTCGGCTCGACCCGCTGGGGCATGGTGCGCACCGTGGTGCTGCCGTTCGGCAAGGGCGGGGTGATCGGTTCCGTGATGCTCGGCTTCGGGCGGGCGATGGGCGAGACCATCGCCGTCGCGCTGATCATCTCGCCCAACTTCGAGCGGATCAGCCACGTGCTGGAGAACGGCGCCAACTCGATCTCCGCACTGATCGCCCTGCGCTTCGGCGAGTCGGACCCGCTCTCGCTCTCGGCGCTGATGGCGGCCGGCCTGGTGCTGTTCGGGCTCACCCTGCTGGTCAACGTGGCGGCCGGGTTCGTGATCAACCGGTCCCGTTCCGGCTCGGCTACGGCGGACTGACCGTGGACCGTACATCCCGCCCCCGCCTGCTGCCGCCCCGTCGTGAAGGGACGACCCGATGACCACACTCGATCTGCCGGCCGAAACCACTGCGGCCCCGGCCCCGGACCGGGCCCCGGCCTCGCCGAGGACCGCGCCACCGCCCGAGCGCCGGATCAGGATCGGCGGGGTGACCCGTGAGGACGTGCTGACGATCCTCGGCGCCGCGACCGGATCACTGGCGCTGGACTGGATCCTCTACGAGCGCGTCATGCCGTTCAGCGGCGCGTTCGGCTTCGTGCTCTGCTGGTACCTGCTGTTCCTCGTGGGCTACACCGTGCTCGGCCGGCTCCAGTGGGGCGCGCTGCTGGTGCGCGAGCGGCTGGTGTCGGTGCTCGCCTGGAGCGCGGGTCTGGCGGTGGTGGGGCTGATCTTCGACCAGATCGGCTATGTCGCGATGCGCGGCTACGAGGCCGCCCAGCACCTCAACTTCTTCACCCAGTCGATGGAGACGACCTCCGCGCTCTCCCCGATCACCTCGGGCGGCGCGCTCCACGCGATCGTCGGCTCGCTCGAACAGCTCGGCCTGGCCACGCTGTTCGCGGTGCCGCTGGGCATCTCGGCGGCGGTCTTCATGTCCGAGGTCGGGGGCCGGATGGCCCGCCCGGTGCGGACCCTGGTGGAGGCGATGACGGCGCTGCCGTCCATCGTGGCCGGTCTCTTCATCCTCGGCGTTGTGATCATCACCCTGGGCTTCGAGAAGAGCGGCTTCGCCGCCTCGCTGGCCCTGACGGTGATGATGATGCCGATCGTCACCCGCGCCGCCGAGGTGGTGATCCGGCTGGTGCCGGGCACGCTGCGGGAGGCCTCCTTCGCCCTCGGCGCCAGTCAGTGGCGCACGGTCTGGAACGTCGTGCTGCCGACCGCCCGGCCCGGTCTGGTGACCGCGGTCGTGCTCGGCATGGCGCGCGGTGTCGGCGAGACCTCGCCGGTGCTGCTCACCGCGGGTTTCACCACCCAGATGAACGCCAACCCGTTCCACGACCGCCAGGTGTCGCTGCCGCTCTACATCTGGAACTACGTCAAGCAGCCGTACCCGGACATGGTCGCGCGGGCCTTCGCGGCGGCGCTGACCCTGATGGTCATCGTGCTGGTCCTCTTCGTCACCGCGCGTGTGCTCGGCGGCCGCCGTCCCGGTCAGCTGACCCGGCGCCAGCGCCGCCGGATCGAACGGGGGGCCCGGGCCGCCGAGCGCGCCGCCCTCGAGCGCCGGACGGTCGTGGCCGCCGGACCCGCCGTGGCCGGTGCGCACCGTACTTCCGGAACCGCCGCGGCAGGAGCGAGCTGATGTCCGTAACAACCACCCACCGTACCCGAGGAGTTCCCATGTCGTGGGAGGCTGTTCGCCGACCCGTGGCACGTACCGCCGCCATGCTGCTCACCCTGTGCCTCACCGCGGCGGCACTGCTGCTGGGACAGGCCGTCCCGGCGTTCGCGGCCACCTCGCTGAACGCCGACGGGTCGAGCTGGGCCGGTCCGGCCATCGACCAGTGGCGCAATGACGTCAACCCGCTGGGCATCAAGATCAACTTCAGTCCGTCCGGCTCCGCCGCCGGCCGCAACCAGTGGGCGATCGGCCAGAACGACTTCACCGCCTCCGACGTGCCCTTCCGCACCCAGGAGGACACCGGCCTCGGCCAGGGCGGCCACAGCGGCGGAGCGGGCAACGTCGAGAACCCGGTCTACGGGTACTCCTACGTCCCGATCACCGCGGGCGGCACCGCGTTCATGTACAAGCTGACCGTCGGCGGCAAGCAGGTCCGCGACCTGCGGCTCTCGCCCAAGACCATCGTCGAGATCTTCACCGGCAAGATCAACAACTGGAACGACCCGAAGATCACCGCCGACTACGGCAGGGCGCTGCCCTCGATCCAGATCACCCCGATCGTCCGCTCGGACGGCTCGGGCGCCACCGCCCAGTTCACCCGGTGGATGCAGCACACCTACCCGGCGGACTGGGAGGGCTACTGCAAGGGCATCAACAACGTCCCCTGCGGCGACTACACGGAGTTCTTCCCGAGGTCCGGCCGGATGATGGCGCTGAACGGCTCCGACGTCGTCGCCAACTACATCATGGGCTCCGCGGGCGAGGGCACCATCGGCTACGACGAGTACGCCTTCGCCAAGGGCAGCAACTGGCCGGTCGTCAAGGTGCTGAACCCGGCCGGGTACTACACCCTGCCCACCGCCTCCAACGTCGCCGTCGCCCTGACCGCCGCCAGGATCCGCGGCGTCGACGACAACACCCCGGCGAGCGACCCGAACTTCCTGCAGCAGAACCTCGACGGCGTCTACACCAACAACGACCCGCGGTCCTACCCGGTCTCCAGCTACAGCTACCTGATCGTCCCGCGCAAGGACGCCGCGCTCCCGCCGCCGCCGCGCTTCAACGACGAGAAGGGCAGCGCGCTCAGCCGCTTCATCTCCTACGTGCTCTGCGCCGGCCAGGGCAAGGCCGACGAGCTGGGGTACTCGCCGATCCCCCGCAACCTGGTCCGCGGCGGCATCCTGCAGACCACGCACATCCCGGGCAACGCCAGCTCGGTCGACCCCAACTCGCTCGCCAACTGCCCCAACCCGACCTTCACCGGTGAGGAGCTGACCGTTCTGAAGAACGCCCCGCAGCCCAGCCCCTGCGACGCCAAGGGCACCCCGCTGGACTGCAAGGTGGAGAACGGCAAGCCGGTGTCGGGCGGAACCACCTCGGGCGGCTCCGCCTCCACCGGTGGCGCGGCAGCGGGCGGCTCCGGCTCGGGGTCCGGTTCGGGCTCGGGCGGCGCGGCAACCGGAGGAGCCGGCGCGGCGGGCGGCGCGGCCACCGGCGGCGGCGGGAACACCGGCGGCGCGGCCACGGGCGGCGCGACCGGCGGTGCGGCCGCGACGGGCGGCGCCGGGAACGCCGGCAAGGCCACCACCAAGTCCCCCGGCTCCACCGGCACCGGTACCACCGGCGGCGCGGGCACCACCGGTGGCGCCGGCACCACGGGCGGCACCGGCGGTGACGCCGGCGCCGGCGGGGCGGCGGCCGACCCCAACGCCGCGGCCGCCCAACGCCGCGGCCGCCGAGACCGGCGACCCGAACGCGGCGGCCGACGGGGGCGACGGCCAGGGCGTCGAGGAGGTCGTCGACCCGCAGACCGGCCAGGTGGTCGCGCGCGGCCGCGGCAGCGGTACCGCCACCGAGGTGGCAGCGGACGTGGTCGAGGTCGCGGGCCGTCCGGAGGACTGGACCCTGAGCACGCTCACCGCGCTCGAACTGCTCGCCGTCGTCATCGTCCCGCCGCTGCTCGGCCGTCGGCTGCTGCGCCGCCGCTCGCAGACGGGCGGCCGGTCATGACGGCGCCCGCCCTGGAGAAGCCCGCCGGGACGGCGCCGTCCGCGCCGGCCCCGGCGGACGCGGCACCGCCCGCCGCCCCGGCCCCGGAGACCGCTCCGGCCGGGTCCGACGGCTCCGGTCGGACGGCCAAGCGGGTCAGGTTCCTTCAGGCGGCCTGGGCGGTGAGCCTGCTCGCGGTGCTCACCATGGGCTTCGTCGGCTACCTGTTCACGCTGTCGCACGTCCAGCAGAAGCACTTCCAGTCCACCGCCTACAAGTCCTTCCGGGACCAGCTCGGCAAGGCGACCGCCCCGACCGGCAAGGCCGCCGACGGCTCCCCCGTCGCGCTGCTGGACATCCCGGCGATCGGGCTGCACCAGGTGGTCGTGGTGGAGGGCACCACCGGCCGGGACCTCATGCGCGGCCCCGGCCACCGCCGGGACACCGCGCTGCCCGGGCAGACCGGGGTGGCGGTGCTGTTCGGCCGGGGGGCGACCTTCGGGGCGCCGTTCGGCGAGCTGAACAAGCTGCGGGTCGGCGACAAGATCGAGGCCACCACCGGCCAGGGCAGGTTCACCTACACCGTCAATGTGTACGGCGACGAGGACCACCCGGTCGTCGACCCGGTCCGCAACCGGCTGGTGCTGGTGACCAGCGACTCCGACTGGATCCCGGAGTCCACGGTGATGATCGGGGCCCGGCTGGACGGCGACCCGGTGGCCAACCCCGGCGGGCGTCCCGCCACCGTGCCGTACGACAAGGCGCTGGCCGCCGACAAGGGCGCGCTGGCCGCGCTGCAGCTGTGGACGCTGGGACTGCTCGGCGCGGTGGTCGCCGTCCTCGTGCTGGCCCGGTACTGGCACCGCTCGGCCGCCTACCTCAGCCTCGCGCCGGTCGTCGGCGCGCTGCTCTGGGCGGTCTACGAGAACGCCGCCGCCCTGCTGCCCAATCTCTACTGACGCGCGCCCGGAGGACCGTACCGATGACGGATGCACCGATGACCCACGTACCGCCCAGCCACGGGCCGGGCGACCCGGCCGAGACCACGATCACCCTGCCCGCCATCCCGGCGGGCGCCGACGGCGGCTACGCCGGACAGGCCGGCTACGCCGGTCAGGCCGGACACGCCGGTCAGGCCGGACACGCCGGTCAGGCCGGACACGCCGGAAGCGACGGGCAGCAGCTGCTCTACCCGCAGGACGCGCACTACCAGGGCTACCCCGAGGAGCCCGTGCTGGCCGGGCTGGAGACCCGCGAGGTCTCCGCCTGGTTCGGCGCCCGCAAGGTGCTGGAGCGGGTCTCGCTCGCCATGCCGGCCGGCGAGGTGACGGCCCTGATCGGACCGTCCGGCTGTGGCAAGTCCACCTACCTGCGGATCCTCAACCGGATGCACGAGATGGTCCGCGGCGCCGCGCTCTCCGGCGAGGTGCTGCTGGACGGCGACGACGTCTACCGCCCCGGCCGCCGCCCGGCCGAGGTGCGCCGCCGGATCGGCATGGTGTTCCAGCGGCCCAACCCGTTCCCGGCGATGTCCATCAAGGACAACGTCGCCAGCGGGCTCAAGCTCGCCGGCATCAAGGTCACCAGGGACGAGCGCGAGCACCTGGTGGAGACCAGCCTGCGCCAGGCCGGCCTCTGGGACGAGGTGGCCGGCCGGCTGGAGGCCCCGGGCGGCTCGCTCTCCGGCGGCCAGCAGCAGCGCCTGTGCATCGCGCGGTCGCTGGCCGTCTCGCCGGACATCCTGCTGATGGACGAGCCGTGCTCGGCGCTCGACCCGACCTCCACCCGCCGGGTCGAGGAGACCATCGCGGAGCTGCGCGGGCAGCTCACCATCGTGATCGTCACCCACAACATGCAGCAGGCCCAGCGCGTCTCGCAGACCTGCGCGTTCTTCCTGGCCACCCACGACACCCCGGGCCGGATCGTCGAGCACGGGCCGACCGAGCAGGTCTTCCACCACCCGCGCGACCAGCGGACCTCGGACTACGTCAACGGCCGCTTCGGGTAACCGGACCCGCCCCGTCCCCACCCGCCGCGTCCCCGCCCGCCGCGTCCCTGCTCGCCTGCCCGCCTACTCGCCGCGGTGCCGGAG
>NZ_JZWY01000083.1:0-807 GCF_000966955.1 Streptomyces sp. NRRL S-495 | reverse complement strand
CTCGCCGCGGTGCCGGAGGATCTCCTCCAGCACCGCGGCGACGCCGTCCTGCTCGTTGCTCACGGTGTGCAGCTCCACCGCCGCCAGCACCTGCGGGTGGGCGTTGGCGACGGCGTACGCGGTACCCGCCCAGTCCAGCATCTCCAGGTCGTTCGGCATGTCGCCGAAGGCCACCACCTCGCTCGGGCCGATGCCCCGCCCGGCGCACCAACGGGCCAGCGTGCTGGCCTTGGTGACGCCGGGCGCGCTGATCTCCAGCAGCGGGATCGGCGCCGAGCGGGTGATCTCGGCGAGATCCCCGGCGGCCTCCCTGGCCTCGCCGAGCAGCTTGTCCGGGTCCAGGTCCGGGTGCTTGGCGAGCAGCTTGAACAGCCCGCGCACCGGCCCGCCGGTGCCGAGCAGCTCCTCCGCCGGACCGATCGGGTGGTTCTCGTCCTGCCCCCACATCCGGACCTCGTAGCCGGGCTCGCGGGCGAACCCGGCCGGGTACTCGAAGGCGAACGCGATGCCCGGCAGCTTGGCCCGCAACCGCCCGACCACGGCGAGCGCCTCCGCCTCCCCCAGCGGGAACGACTCCAGCAGCTCGCCGCGGTGCACGTCCACCACGGCGCCGCCGTTCGAGCAGATCGCCACCCCGTGGCCGCCGATGTGCGCGCTCACCTGTTGCATCCAGCGCGGCGGACGGCCGGTCACGAACACCACCTGGATCCCGGCCGCCTCGGCGGCGGCCAGGGCGGCGGCGGTGCGCCCGGTGACGGTGCCGCCGGAGCAGAGCAGGGTGCCGTCCAGGTCGGTGGCGATCAGCCG
>NZ_JZWY01000082.1:0-417 GCF_000966955.1 Streptomyces sp. NRRL S-495 | reverse complement strand
GGAGCAGAGCAGGGTGCCGTCCAGGTCGGTGGCGATCAGCCGGATCGGGGGAGCGGTGCGCGGTGTGGTCACCGACCCATCTTCGCCCACCGCCGCCGGGAGGTCACCGGGGCGGGTGGTCCGGCCGCCGGATCGATCTTTGCGGCACGTTTCGGCCCCGGCCGCACCGGTTTCCGGCCGATCACCCCGCCCCCGGGGTGTCCCACCGCCCCCGACCGGGCAGGACTCCCCTCGGCCACCCCGTCGGCAGGAAGAGCCATGCCAACTCGCCAGGTCCGAGACGAGAGCCCCCCGACCGCCCCCGAGGACGCCCCGCCGTCCTCCCGCGAGCCGGTCCTGATCGGCGACATCCTCTTCGACACCCTCGCCGACCTCGCCCGCCACACCACCCCGACGCACCCCCTCCAGCTCCCCACC
>NZ_JZWY01000597.1:0-1153 GCF_000966955.1 Streptomyces sp. NRRL S-495 | reverse complement strand
GTACCGCCGCGGCTACCCACCACAGGCCGTCGACGCGCTGCAGGATGCCTTCGGCCTCGGTTCGGACGACGTGGTCCTGGACCTCGGCTGCGGCACCGGCCAGCTCGCCCTGCCCCTGGCCGACCGGGTCCGGTCCGTCATCGGCATGGATCCGGAACCCGACATGCTCCGCCTCGCGGGCGACGCGGCGGCCGAACGGGGCATCGGCAACGCGACGTGGATACTCGGCGGCGACCGCGACGTCCCCGCCCTCCGGGCCCTGCTCGGCCTGAACTCATTGGCGATGACCGTGATCGGCAATGCGATCCACTGGATGCGGCACGACGAGCTGTTCGACGCGCTCGTCCCACTCCTGCGGCCCGGCGGCGGAATCGCCGTCGCGGCCAACGGCACCCCGCTCTGGCTCCAGGAGAACAGCTGGTCACCGGCTCTCCGGGCCGGTCTGGAACGGTACTTCGGCACCGTCCTGGCGCCGTCGTGCGGCACCCTGGCCCAGGACCGCGACCAGTACCGGCAGGCCTTGCGCGCGGCCGGCCTCGCCGAGGTCCGGGAGATCGTCGTCGAGTACACCGACGAACTCACCCTGGAGCAGATCGTCGGCGGCGTCTGCTCCGCCGTCCCGGCCGACCGGCTGCCCGCGCCCGAGGACCGCCCCGCGTTCGCGGAGTACATCCGGCAGTGCCTGCCCGCCGACCAGGACACGTTCACCGAACACGTGCGGGTCGCGATCCTCACCGCCCGCGCCTGACGACCCGCGCCCCAGCGCACACGGCACCGGCCGCCCGGCCCCGGGGAGGGGGTCGGGCGGCCGGTGTGTCCCAGGGGCCCGTTCCCCGGCCGCCTGCCGGGGAAAGGGTGGACCTGCGCGGCCCGGGTCACGGGGCCGGCATCAGGGGGCCGAGGGTCAGTAGCGGGAAGTGACGGTCACTCCGTTGAAGCCCTCCTCCGCGAGGAGGCTGAAGTAGACGTAGCCGGTCGGGGGGTTGGTGATGGTCAGGGTCTCGGTGTTGCCGGCCTTGGCCGAGCGGGTGACGTAGCTGTTCTTGGTCGCCCAGTTGCCCCAGTCGTAGTAGAGGTCGGCGTTGCCGGTGCCGCCACTGGTGCTGACGGTGATGTTCTGCGTGCCGGCCGGCACGTAGAGGTAGAAGTGGGC
>NZ_JZWY01000596.1:0-396 GCF_000966955.1 Streptomyces sp. NRRL S-495 | reverse complement strand
GGTAGAAGTGGGCGTAGTTCCCGGTGGTCGCGGAGACGTTGCTGCGCGCGCAGTTGCGGTCGAGGACGCGGGTGTCGGGGTTGGCGCACTCGCTCGCGGTGGTGATCACCAGGCTGCGGCTGGTGGTGGCCTTGGCGCCCTTGTCGTCGACGACGGTCAGGGTGACGGTGTAGGTACCGGGGCTCTGGTAGGTCTTGTAGGGGTTGGCGGCGGTGGAACCGGTGCCGTCGCCGAAGCTCCAGGTCCGGCTCACGACGGTGCCGTCCGGGTCGGTGGACAGGTCGGTCAGGTTGACGCTGCGTCCGTTGACCGAGGCGGTGAAGGCCGCGGTGGGCGCCCGGTTGCCGGGCGGGGTGGTGTTGGCGCAGGCGCCGGCGGCGCAGGCGGTGAGCCAGG
>NZ_JZWY01000595.1:0-7160 GCF_000966955.1 Streptomyces sp. NRRL S-495 | reverse complement strand
CGGCGCGGGCGCCGTTCCAGTCACCGGTGCGGTACTTGGCGAGCACGGCGTCGACGTCGTTGCGGTGCTGCTCCAGCATGTAGCGCACGGCGAGGTAGCCCCAGCGGTAGGTGCGCTCGGTGTTGGTGTTCTCGTAGGTGGTGTCGAAGAGGGTGGAGAGCTTGTAGGTGTGCAGGCCCGCCGCGGTGATCGCCGCGTCGTAGTTGAGCTTGCGGTAGGAGTAGGAGACGTACTCGGCGAAGCCCTCGATCCACCAGATGGTGGGGGTGGTCACGCCGGAGTCGAAGTCGCCGTACATGTCGAAGCGGCCGTCGAGGTAGTGGGTGTACTCGTGGTTGAGGTTCCACACCTCGAACGCGGGCTTGGCGAAGGGCGCCTCGTAGGCGAGGAAGCGCGGCTGGTTGCCGGCCACGTTCGGCTTGCCCTCGAGGTACATGCCGCCGTTGTTGGTGTTGATGCCGTAGATGGAGGCGGCGAACACCTGGTAGTCGAAGGGGCTGTCGAAGACGACGACCTCGATGGTGGTGTTCCGGTCGTCCGCGACCGCGCCGTTGTCCTTGGCCACCGTGTGGAAGTAGGCGTCCTGGGAGGTGAGGCTGCGGCAGGCGGCGTTCAGGTTGTCGGAGGTCGCCTGCTGGGCGATGATCCGGATGCTCGACGAGCAGGTGAAGGTGGTGGCCAGGAGGCCGGAGCGCAGGCGCGCGGCCGCGTCGGTGGTTCCGTAGTAGGCGCTGTTGTCGGCATCGTACTCGGTGGCCATCTCCGCGACGGCGGCCCACTGGTAGGCCGTCCGTCCGCTCGGGGAGCTCTGCTCGGCCAGGCCCTTGAGCAGCGGGCGGACCTTGGGCTGCAGCGCGGTGTACTGGACGAAGCGGCCGAGTTCACGGGTCGCGTTGTAGGGCAGGTAGCCGAAGTCGGTGCCGTAGAGGGAGCCGTTGACGGCGGCGAAGTTGTAGAGGGTGTCGAGCAGCGACGGGTCGGCGGCGACGGCGGTCTGGAAGTTCGCCAGCTGGTGGCCGCGGAACAGCACGCTGAAGACGCTGTTGACCGCTCCGGCCATGCCCTTGACGCCGTTGTGGGTGGCGGGGTTGTAGTCGGTCAGGATCCGCTTGATCACCGGCAGGTAGCGGCTGTTCTCCTGCGCGCTGTCGATCAGGGTGACCGTCTCGCCGAGGATCGCGGCGTTGGCGGCGGTCAGGTCGCGCGAACGGGCGCTGTTGAAGAAGGAGTCCAGCGCACCGCGGATCGAACTCTGCAGGGCGGTGCCGTAGGTGCCGACGTCGGACGCGTGGTACCACTGCACGAAGTAGCCGGCCCGCAGGAAGAGCACCAACTGCGCGACCGAGGTGCTGTTGTCGCCCGGGTAGACCGACGCCGAGGAGCGCAGCGCGTCGGCGACGCTCACCATCTGGGCCTCGCGGAACGCCCAGTAGGCGTCGTTGCCGGTGAGGTTGAACAGCTGGTTGACGCAGTCGCTGGTGGCGGCCTTGACCTGCTGGACCAGGGCGTCACCGGTGCGCGAGGTGAAGTCCGAGACGTTGCAGGCGGCTTCGGCGGATCCGGCGGCCGAGGGCGCCGCGCTGCCGAGGGACTTCGCGGCTGTCCCGGAGGACGGGGTCCGGCCGGTGGTGCTGGTGTTCAGGCCGAGGGACTGGGCCGAAGCCACCGCGTCCAGCGGGGCGTTGAACGGTGCCCGGTTCCTGGCCGGGACGGACGTGCCCCGGTCGGCCTCCCCGGTGTACGGGGAGGTTCCGGCGGCGGGCTGCGGTGCCAGGGTGCCGGTGCCGGTGCTGCCCGGGGCCGTGGGGGCGGCCGTCGGGGCGGCGTGGCTGCCGGGGGCGAACACGGCGAGCACGGTGCACAGCGCCAGAACGAGGGTCAAAAGCCTTGCCAGTTGCGGCAGGCCGGGTATGCGGATGGGACTCAAGTGGGGGCCTCCGAGCTGTACCCGGGCGTCGTGGGGTCACGACCGGGCATGGGTGGGGACCGTCGAAGGGCAGGCCGCGGGGATCGGCACACCATCGGTGCGGTGAAGTGTGGCATGTACAATTGCATACTTCACATTGCCGTGGAAGACATGGAACGGAACCAAGTCCTCGACCTCCGGCGCACCGTGACACCGGCCCCCGGCCCGCCTCTCCGAGCGCCGCAGCTCCGCACCCGAAGGCATGTGTACGGCTTTCCCGAGCGCGACCGGCGGAACACGAAAAGTACTCGCCCCCCGTCCCAGCCCGTGGACGCACACCCTCCCTGCCACCCGGTCCGCACCCCACCGCCCGGCGGGCCGACAGGAGGAAACGGAACCAGAATGGGGAGAGGCCGCTGATTCCCCGGGCCACTGATTCCACCGGGAGCGGGAGGCACCCGTGAAGGACCTCGAGTTCACCCAGAAGCGCACCCTGTCGCGCGCCGAGGCCGCCGATCAGCTGGAGGCCCTCGCGGCCGCGCTCAGGCGCGGCGGCCAGGCCGAGCTGGAACTCGGACCGGGAAGGCTGACCCTGCGGATCCCCGACGAACTCTCCACCGAGATCGAGGTCGAGCTGGAGGACGGCAAGGTCGAGCTGGAGATCGAGCTGACCTGGCACACCGGATCCCCCGAGCACTGACACCCGCGGCCCACGCGTGGCGGCGTCCGGTGCCCGGGACGACGATGGGGCTTCGGGCATTCCCCTGCGATCGGAGTCCATGATGGCGACCCTGACGGTCTGGCGTTTTCCCACCGCGACCGGGGCCGACGAAGCTCTCGACACCCTGCAGAAGCTCCAGCGGCAGGAGCTGATCAAGGTCCAGGACGGCGCCGTGGTCAGTTGGCCGGACGGCGCCAGGAAGCCCAGGACCCGCCATCTGGGCGACATGGTCGGCATGGGAGCCGTGGGTGGCGCCTTCTGGGGCTTCATCCTCGGGCTGATCTTCTTCGTCCCCCTGCTCGGCGCGGCGCTGGGCGCGGCCGGGGGTGCGCTCGGGGGGCACCTCGCGCATGTCGGTATCGACGACGACTTCGTGCGACAGGTGCGGGAGAAGGTCACCCCGGGCACCTCGGCGCTGTTCGTGCTCAGCTCGGACGCCGTGGTCGACCGGGTGAGGGCGGAGTTCGACGGCCGGCACGCCGAGCTCCTGGAGACGAACCTCTCGGCCGAGGAGGAGGCCCGGCTGCGGGAGACGTTCACCGAGGGCGAGTGAGCGCCCCTGAGGCGGACGGGGGGCCGGCCGGAGCGGCCGGCCCCCCGTGGAGCGGCGTCAGTAGACCAGGATGTCCCAGTGGCTGCCCTCGTTGCAGTAGAGGTTGCCGGAGGCGGCCTTCCACTGCGGGTAGCCGTCGCCGCGCAGGCCGATGTAGGTGAAGCTGTTCTGGATGTAGCCGTCGATGCAGGAGCTGCGGGAGATGTCGACCTTGTAGCCGTTGTAGTGGCTGTAGGTGCCGGAGGCGTGGCCCACCTCGGTCCCGCCCGTGATGTTGATGGCGCAGCCGCTGGACTGCTTGAGGGTGATGATCGTGCTCACCGTGCCCGAGTTGATCTGCTCGAACGAGGTGCAGGTGGAGTTGGAGCGGGTGGTGCAGCCGCCGCTGGAGCTCCAGGTGATGCCGGCGCTCCGGAACTGACTGGCCGCCGTCGCCTGCGACAGCTTGGTGCCACTGGCGCCGGCCGTGGGCGCCGAGACGGCGAGGCCCGCCAGGGCCAGGGCGACGACGGTGGCTGCGGTGGCTGCGGTACGTGGCTTCATCGGCTTCATCGGCTTCTCCAGATGAGGGTGTGGTGGACCTCGGACTCGCCCGCGAATGCCGCACCAGGATGGCCCATTACCGGTCTATGCGAGTAGACGCCGGTTTGTGAATTTCGCGTGACGACCGGCCGTACGTCGTACCGTCCCGGTGCGGGCCACGGACAGGCGCGGGGCCCGGACAGGTGCGGGGCCCGGACAGGTGCGGGGCCCGGACGGGCGCGGGCCACGGACAGGTGAGGACCCCGCGGCGCGGATAATGGCCGGGTCGCGGGCCCGCCGGGTCGGCGGCGGCACCGGAACGACGGAGAGGCAGCGGACGGATGACCCTGGAGGAAGGCCGGCGGGTCCGGTTGGCGGAGGACCTCGGGATCGGCGAGGCCTTCGCCGGGGAGCCCGGGGCCGCGGTCGGGTTCCTCGCGCTCGGCGCCGGCATCGAGGGCACCGTCGAGCGGGTGGACGGGGAACTCCCGGAGAGCCACGAGGTCCGCGAGTACCAGCGCCTCAAGGCACTGTTCGAGGACTACGGGCACACCATGCCGACGGGCAGCCGGGAGCGGCTGGAGGCGGAGATCGCCGAGCTGGAACCGGAGTGGACCGCCCACCGCGAGCGGGGCAAGCGGGTGACGGTCCGGGTCCGGTGGGACAACGGCCTCGTCCTCGACGGAGCGCACCAGGACCTGCTCACGCTCCTGTGAGGCGGTCGGCCGGGGGTCAGCCCGCGAGCTGAGCCCGCAGGCGCTTCTTGTCCGGCTTGCCCGCGGAGGTGAGCGGGATCTCGGGCACCAGGTGCAGCGCCTCCGGCGCGTAGATCCGGCCCTTGCGGGTGGTGACGAAGACGCGGACCTCCTCCAGTTCCGGGTGCCGCCCGGGCGCGGGGACGACCACGGCGTGGACGTGCTCGGTCTGCTGCGCGTCGCGCACACCGAGGACGGCGCACTGGGCCACGGCCGGGTGGGTGAGCAGCAGTTCCTCCACCTCGGACGGGTAGACGTGGCCGCCGACCACGATGATCCGGTCCGTGCGCCGGTCGGCCAGGTAGAGGTAGCCGTCCCGGTCGAGGTGGCCGATGTCGCCGGTGTTCAGCCAGCCGTCGCGCAGCACCTCGGCGGTGAGCTCGGGGCGCTTCCAGTACCCCGCCATGAGGGAGTGCGAGCGGACGTGGATCTCGCCCTGCTCCCCGGCCGGCAGCCGGGAGCCGTCGGCGGAGCGGATCGCCACCTCGACGCCCGGGAGGGGGCAGCCGACGGAGAGCTGTCCGTCGGGCCCGGTCCGGTCGTGCTCCTCCGGGGCGAGGACGGCGATGTTCTGCGCCTCCGACATCCCGTAGCCGCTGGTCAGGATCGGCCCGAACACCTTGATGGAGCAGCGGCGGCAGGACCCAGAGGTCGGTGATGCGCTCGCGTTCGACGGCGGCCAGCACCTCGCCGGGGTCGAAGGAGCGCTGGAGGAACACCGATCCGCCGTGATGGAGCGTCAGATCGCTGAGCACTCCCGCGAGATGGGCGAGCGAGGTGGCGGCGAGGAAGCGGGGCGCCTTCCCGTCCGGGCCGAAGGGGACGTCGAACGCCCGGCGGTAGGGGCCGTGCAGGCTGAGAATGCCCTTGGGGATGCCGGTGGTGCCGCCGGTGTGGCGGATGCCCAGGTGGTCCTGCGGGCCGATCCGCACGGCCGGAGGTTCGGCCGGCCGGCGGGCGGAGGCCGCGATCGCGTCCTCGCCGACCGCGGCGGGGCCCGGGCCCAGGGCGAGCACCGTCGGCACCTCGACCAGGGCGGTCAACTCCGTTGCTTCCGCGTACCGTTCGGCGTCGACGAGGAGGACGGCGGTGTCGACACTGGCGACGATCCCGGCGAGGACGGCGGTGCTCATCCCGTCGTAGAGGTTGACCACCCGGGCGCCCGCGACGCCGACGGCGTAGCGGGCGGCGAGCGCCTCGGGGGTGTTGCCGGTGAGGAGGGCGACGGTGTCGCCCCGGGTGACGCCGCGGGCGACGAACGCCGCGGGCGACGAGCTCGTGGGCCAGGCGGTAGGCGGTGGCGGCGAACTCGCCGGCGGTGAGGGTGGCGCCGTCGGCGGTGGTGACGGCCGGCCGATCGGGATCCCGGGCGAGGGACCGCAGGACGAGGGCGGGTGCGCTGATGAACTCCGCGTCGCTCATGGCCACTTCTTCCTGGTAGGCAGCAACCATGGGCCCAGGCTAGCCGGGTGCCGGGCGGCACGCCGGAGCGACGCTCGGTCGGTTCCCGGGAGCGCGGCGCACCGTACAGTCCTCTCGACAGTCCTCTCGAGCGGACGCGGCCGGGCGGTCGCCCGGACCGGGGTGTCGGAAGGCGTCGATGCCGGGCCGCGGCAGGAACGAACGACCAGAGACGAAGGGCCTGAACGCCATATGCGACAGCGCAGTCTGCGGGACCTCCAGGTGTCGGCCATCGGCCTCGGCTGCATGGGGATGTCCGCCTTCTACGGCACGGCCGACCAGGACGAGGGCATCGCGACCGTCCGGCGCGCGCTGGACCTCGGCATCACCTTCCTCGACACGGCGCAGGTCTACGGACCGCTCACCAACGAGTCCCTGGTCGGCGAGGCCGTCCGGGGGCACCGTGACGAGTACGTGATCGCCACCAAGTTCAACTACCGTATGGACAGCGCCGTTCCGGGCGACATGTCGACCGTGGGCCGCCAGGACGGCTCGGCCGAGCACGTCCGCAGTTCCGTCCACGGCTCACTCGCGCGGCTCGGGACCGACCGCATCGACCTGTACTACCAGCACCGGGTCGACCCGACCGTGCCCATCGAGGAGACCGTCGGCGCGCTCGGCGAACTCGTCGCCGAGGGAAAGGTGCGCCACATCGGGCTGAGCGAGGCGAGCGCCGAGACCATCCGCCGCGCCCACGCCGTCCACCCGGTCACCGCCGTCCAGAGCGAGTACTCGCTCTGGACCCGGGACGTGGAAGCCGAGGTGCTCCCCACCTGCCGGGAGCTCGGAATCGGCTTCGTGCCGTACTCCCCGCTCGGCCGCGGCTTCCTCGCGGGCCGCTTCAGCTCCCCGGACGAGCTCGACAAGGACGACTTCCGCCGCACCAACCCGCGCTTCGCCGAGGCCAACCTGGCGGCCAACCTCCGGCTCGCCGACAAGGTGAAGGAGATCGCCGCGGAGAAGGAGGTCACCCCGGCCCAACTGGCGATCGCCTGGGTACTGGCCCGCGGCGAGGACCTCGTGCCGATCCCGGGCACCAAGCGCCGCACCTACCTGGAGCAGAACGCGGGCGCGGTCGATGTCGAACTGACCGCCGAGGACCTGGCCCGCATCGAGGCCGAGCTGCCCTCGGTCGAGGGCGAGCGCTACGACGAGGACGGGATGCGCACGGTGAACCGCTGACCGGCCGCCGCCGACCGGTCCGGTGCCGCACAGCGGCGGGGGCCTTCCGGCGGGCGAACG
>NZ_JZWY01000594.1:0-9966 GCF_000966955.1 Streptomyces sp. NRRL S-495 | reverse complement strand
GCGGTCGTCGTAGTCTGACGATCGCTCCGATCGCGGGGCCGCGTGCGGCGGGTCCGGAACACCGTCGCGACCCCGCGCGCACCGCCTTCGCCCGTCCACCGAGAGGAACCCCCATGACGCAGGACCGGTCGGTCGTCGCAGACGCAGCGGCGGACGGGACGGCGGGCGCCGTGCTGCCCGCACCCCGGACCCCCTCCCCCCGGGATGCACCGGCCCTGAACTGGGGGGTGATGGCACCGGGCGGGATCGCGGCCCACTTCACGGAGACCTTGCAGAAGCACACCGGGCAGCAGGTCGTGGCGGTCGGCTCGCGCGACGCCGCGCGAGCCCGCGCGTTCGCCGACCGGTTCGGCATACCCACGGCCCACGGACGGTACGCCGATCTCGTCGAGAACGACGAGGTGGACATCGTCTACGTCGCTTCGCCGCACTCGGCCCACTTCGAGCACGCGATGCAGGCGATCGAGGCGGGCCGGCACGTCCTCGTGGAGAAGGCGTTCACGCGCAACGCCCGCGAGGCCGAGCAGTTGATCGAGGCGGCCCGCGAGCGCGGGGTGTTCCTGATGGAGGCGATGTGGACACGCTTCCTGCCGCACATCGACGTGGTCCGCCAGGTGCTCGGGTCCGGGCTGCTCGGCGAGGTGCACACCGTCACGGCCGACCACGGCCAGCGGATGGATCCCGACCCGGCGCACCGCATGTTCGCCCCCGAGCTGGCGGGCGGAGCCCTTCTCGACCTCGGCGTCTACCCGGTCTCCTTCGCCTCGATGGTGCTCGGGCCGTTCGCCTCGGTCACGGCGGTGGGCACGAAGGCCTTCACCGGTGTCGACGGGCAGACCTCGATCATCGTGACCACCGGGTCCGGTGCGCACGGCGTGCTGAACACGACGCTCTTCGCCCGCACTCCGACCTCGGCCTCGATCTCGGGGACGCGTGCCCGCCTGGAGATCGACGGCCCCTTCTACGGAGCCGCCCGGATCCGGCTCGTCGGCCGGGACAACGAGCTGCTCGACACCTTCGTCCCGGCGCGGCAGGACGGGGGCATGAGCTACCAGGCGGCCGAAGCGGCCCGGTGCGTCGCTGCCGGGCGGCTGGAGTCCGACCTGATGCCGCTCGCCGAGACACTGGACATCATGCGCGTCCTGGACGGCGTCCGCCGCGACCTGGAG
Organism: Streptomyces sp. NRRL S-495; assembly: GCF_000966955.1. Lineage (NCBI taxonomy): Bacteria > Bacillati > Actinomycetota > Actinomycetes > Kitasatosporales > Streptomycetaceae > Streptomyces > Streptomyces sp. NRRL S-495. Next base: position 8,797 of record NZ_JZWY01000594.1, on the reverse strand, counting down.
GTCGTCTTCCCGGGAGAGTGACCCGCCGGCGTCCGGCTCAGGCCGCCGGGAAGCGGTCGATGTTCCGCTCCACCCAGGTCCGCAGGTGGGCGAGCGGAGCGCAGGCGTCGCGGCCGAGCGCGGTCAGGCTGTACTCGACCCGCAGCGGGACCTCCGCGAAGACCTCGCGGTCCACCAGGCCGTGGTCCTCCAACCGGCGCAGGGTCTGGGTGAGCACCTTGGGGCTGACGCCCTGCAGCCGGGCGCGCAGGGCGCCGAAGCGCTGCGGGCCCTGCTCCAGCGCGCCCAGGGCGAGGGCGCTCCACTTGTTGGCGAGCAGGTCGAGCAGGTCGCGGCACGGACAGGCGGCGGCGTAGACATCCTTCGGCGCATCGCAGTCGGCGGACGCCGCCGGGGCCAGGGGCAGGGTCGCTTTCGTCGTCATATCGCCATAGTACCCAAAAGGAACTAGTAGCCCTTGCGGGTTACCACTACCTGTTGCGTACCGTCGTCGTGACGGCCCTCGGGAGCCGGCGCCGGCCAGGTCTACCGGAGCCGCACCCGCCCGCACCGAGGGCCGGAACCAGGACGACATCCCGCAACGAAGGACGCCGTGACGAGCGAGGCGTGCGGTGGCCTACCGCGCCAGCCTGCCCGTCGAGGACCCGGACAGCCTGCAGGACGTGGAGCTGCCGGTGCCGCAGCCCGGTCCGCGGGACCTGCTGGTCCGGGTGGAGGCGGTGGCGCTGAACCCGGTCGACCACAAGGTGCGCCAGAACGTCGATCCGCAGGGCGACTGGAAGGTGCTCGGCTGGGACGCGGCCGGCACGGTGGTCGCGGTGGGCTCCGCGGTCGAGCTGTTCGAGGTCGGGGACGAGGTCTACTACGCCGGGGCGATCGACCGACCGGGCGCCAACGCCGAGTACCACGCCGTGGACGAGCGGATCGTCGGGCGCAAGCCCTCCTCGCTCTCCTTCGCCGAGGCCGCCGCGCTCCCGCTGACCGCGCTGACCGCCTGGGAGGGGCTGTTCGAACGGCTGGGCCAGGCCGCCGTCGCCCCCGACCGCAGCGGCACCCTGCTGGTGACCGCCGCCGCCGGCGGGGTCGGCGCGATGGTCTCCCAGCTGGCCCGCGCGCTGACCGGGCTGACCGTCGTCGGCACGGCCTCCCGTCCGGAGAGCTCCGAGTTCGCCCGTCGGATGGGCGCCCACCACATCGTCGACCACCGGAAGCCGCTGGCCGGGCAGCTGGCCGAGGTGGCCCCGGACGGGGTGGACCTGGTGTTCAGCACGGTCGGCACCGACCACAACCTCCCGGCGTACGCCGAGGCCCTGAAGCCCTTCGGCGCGATCGTGGCCATCGACGACTTCGGCGCCCTGGACATCGGCGTGCTCAAGTCCAAGAGCATCTCGTTCCACTGGGAGTTCATGTACACCCGCTCGCTGCACCGCACCCCGGACCGGGACGCCCAGCACCGCATCCTGAACCGGGTGGCCCGGCTGGCCGACGACGGCGTGCTCACCAGCACGGCGACCACCGACCTCGGCCCGGTGAACGCCGCCAACCTCCGCGAGGCCCACCGCCGCCAGGAGTCCGGTGCCACCATCGGCAAGACCACCCTGACCGGCTTCGTCCGGTGAGCACCCGGCCTCGGCGGCTCAGCGGGCGAGGGAGACGGCGAAGGGCTTGAAGCCGTCCCGGCGCAGGATGTGGGGCACCACGAGGATCATGGCCTCGGTGGCGCGGGCCGTGGTGATGCCGCCGAGGTCCTCGATCCATCCGGGTTGCCAACCCAGGTCGCCGAGCAGGCCGGTGACGGTCCGCTTGGCGTCCTGGTCGTCGCCCGAGAGGTAGGCGGTCGGTGGGGTGGCCAGGGCTTCGGGGGCGGTCATGACCGTGAACAGCATGGTGTTGAGGGTCTTCACCACGCGGGTGTCGGGGAGGGCGGCCTGGAGCTGCTCGGCAAGGCTGCTGCCGGGGTAGCAGAGGCCGCCGGGCAGACCGTCCTCGGCGTCGTGGGTGGCGTTGGAGACGTCGACCAGGATCTTGCCGGCGAGCTCGGCGCGCAGGCCGGCCAGGCGCTCCAGCGAGGTGTGGCCCGGTGTCGCGTTGATCACCACCTGCGCCGTGCGGGCGGTGGTGCGGTGGTCGGCGAGGGTGATGTGCGGCGAGGCGGCGGGGGCCGGAGTCCCCGCCGGGCTCCGGACGCCGAGGGTGACGCGGTGTCCGGCTGCGGAGAGCTTGCGGGCGAGGTCGGTGCCGACGCGGCCGGCGCCCAGGATGCCGATGGTGGTCACGAGGTGGTGCTCCTTGCGGTATCGGGACGGAGGAGGAACGGGGAGGTCCGGTCAGACGATCGGCGCGAGGACCTGGAGGGCGGCGGTGTGGATGCCGGACGCGGAGGCCAGGAAGTCGCGGCTGCCGGTGTGCCAGGGCTCGCCCGCCAGGTCGGTGACGGTGCCGCCGGCCTCCGAGACCAGCAGGGCGCCGGCCACCAGACCGGAGCGGACGTCGGAGAACTGCCAGAACGCGTCCATGCGTCCGGCGGCGACGTGGATCAGCTGCATCGTGGCGGGGACGGAGACCCGCACGACGAGGCCGTTGACCAGCATGGCGGTGACCGAGTCGCCGATCCGCCGGAAGGTGTGCCCGTCCTCGCCGGGCCGGGCCTGGCCGGTGCCGATGAGCGCGGCGCCCAGGTCGGTCTTGGCGGACACCTTCAGGGGCCGGCCGTTGAGGTGGGCGCCCGCACCGGCCACGGCGGTGTAGGTGTCGCCGGTCAGCGGCAGGTGGACAACGGTGAGCACCGGCCGGTTGTCGCGGACCAGGGTGGCGGTCACGGACCAGTCGTCCATGCCGTGCACGTGGTTGATGTTGCCCTCGGCCGGGTCGACGACCCACCACTCCCCCGGCGGGAGCGCACCGCCGGCCAGCTCGTCCTCGGCCCACTGCGAGCCGGGCCGGGCCCGCAGCAGCGGCTCCCGCAGCACGTCCAGCACCGCCTCGTCGTTGGCGTGGATCTCGGCGACCACCTCGTCCAGGCTCACGCCCCGGGCGTGCGGGGTGTGGCGCTCGCGCAGCGTGATGCCGGCGGTCCTCACCGCGGCGAACACCTCGGACAGCAGCGCCCGGTCGGCGGCGGAAGGCGCGGAAGGCACAGAAGGCGCGGAAGGCATGGCGGTGCTCATGGAAGGCTCCCTGGATTCGATGGGTGCGGGTGGTCTCTCGCTCGCCCGCACTTCGAAGGTAGGACCCCCGGTCATTAACAACAAGTGCATGCTGTGCACTTGTAGAGTGACTGCCATGCAACTGGACCTGAACCTCCTCACCGCCCTGGACGCCCTGCTGGAGGAGGGCAGCGTCGCCGGCGCCGCGGCCCGGCTGCACGTCACCGCACCGGCGATGAGCCGCTCCCTGGGCCGGATCCGCAAAGCCACCGGCGACCAGATCCTGGTCCGCACCGGCCGCAGCATGGTGCCCACCACCCGCGCACTCGCCATGCGCGCCCAGGTCCACACCCTCGTGCAGCAGGCCCAGCAGCTGCTGTCGGCCCAGCAGGAGCTCGAACTGGCCTCGCTGGAGCGGGTGTTCACCGTGCGCTGGCACGACAGCCTGACCGCCGCCTGCGGCAGCGCCCTTATCACGGCCGCCCGCCGCCAGGCGCCCGGCGTCCGGCTGCGCCTGCCCGCCGAACCCGGCACGGACGACGCCGAGCTGCGCCGGGGCGAGGTCGACCTCGCGTCCGGCTCCGGCGTTCCGACCCTCCCCGACCTCCGCCACCACCTGGTCGGCAGCGACAGGCTGACCGTCGCCGTCCGCCCGGGCCACCCCCTCACCGAAGGACCGCTGGGCATCGAGCGCTATGCCGCCGCCGAGCACCTCACGGTCTCGCGGCGCGGGAGTCTGCGCGACCCGATCGACGACGCCCTGGCCCACCACGGCCTCGAACGACACGTCGTCACCGCCGGGCCCACCGCCGCCTTCGCCCTGCAACTCGCCCTCGACAGCGACCTGGTGGCCACCGTCCCCGACGCGGTCACCCGTACGGCCCGGGAACGCCTCGGCCTGGTCACCCTGCCGCTGCCGCTCCCGCTGCCCGAGGTCCCGCTGTACCTGCTGTGGCACCAGCGCTACGACGACGACCGCGCCCACACCTGGCTGCGCAAGCTGGCCACCGACACCGTCCGGGCACTGTTCGCGGCGCCGACCGCCCCCTGACCACCCATCGGCGACCACGGCGGTCGATCAGCCCACGCTCTCCGGAACAGAGACCTGGGGGCGGTGCGGGCGAGGAGGTCGGTGCGCGGTGGCCTCGTCGACGGCCTCGGTCAGCAGTCGGGCCCCTCGCGCTCCCGGCCCCGCCCTCAGCCGGGTCGGCCGGCCGCCACCAACGGGCAGCCGGTACCGACACGTGCGGCGAGTTCGGCGCGCAGGGCGGCGAGTTCGGCCATGCGCGCGTCGACGACCCGGATCTTCTCCTCGAACAGCGCGGTCAGCGCCAGCGCGGTGTCCGTTGCCCCGCGCAGTTCCTCGCCGTTGAGCGCGATCTCCGCCAAGGAGAATCCAAGGGTCTGCGCGGTGCGGACGTAGTGCAGCCAGGCCACCGCCTCGGCCGGGAAGTCGCGGTAGCCGTTGGCCGTGCGCCGGGACGCGAGGAGGCCGACCTTCTCGTAGAACCGGATCGTGTCCCTGGTCAGCCCCGTCTCCGCGGCCAGCTCTCCGATGCGCATGCCCCAGTGCCCCCTTCGGACGGTGGACTTGACCTTGGACCGTACTCCACTGTTTAGCGTGGGGCTCCATCGACCCCGATCCCGACCCCGATTCCGATCCCGATCCAGCCGGAGCCCCCCTCATGAGCCGTCCCCGCACCTCCGCACGTCCCTCCTATCTCCACGTCGTACGCGCGAGCGCCTGGTACGACCTCGCCGTCACCGCGGGATTCGCGACACCGTGGACCTACACGCTGGTCCACAACGCGCTCTCCGCACTGGGCGACAGCCTCGGATGGGGCGTCCTGCCCGAACTCGACACGTGGCAGACCCTGACCGCCAACCTGATGGGTTCGGTCGTGATCGTCTGGGCCGCCCTGCGCATCGTGCGGCCGCTGCGGCTGCACGGACTGCTCGACGGCATCGCGCGCGTCCTGTTCTCGTCGTGGATGGCGTACGCGCTGGCCCACGGCGCCCCGCGGATCCTGTGGCTCTTCCTCGTCGTCGAGGTGGCGTGGGGCATCGTCCAGCTGGTGCCGTGGCGGCCGAACGGACAGGCCGACCCGGCTCGGCGGCCGACCGAAGCACTCAGCCCGACCTCGGCGTAACCACTCAGCCCGACCTCGGCGTAACCACGCCGGCTCTCCGGCCGGGGCGGCGGACGGTCAGCGGTGGTTGACGATGACGGAGATGCCCCAGCCGATCGACGCGAGCACCACGGCGAGGAGCAGTCCGGCCAGGGCGTAGCCCACCGGCCCGGTGGTGGGGCGGTCGGCGGCCGGTTCACCGGACGGGACGGGCGGGACGGGCGGGTTGAGCAGGCGCAGGGCGAGGGCGAACAGCGCGGGCAGGCCGGCGCCGGTGAGCATCCCCACCACGGCGATCCTCCACAGCGCGTCCAGGTTGATCCAGGAGTTCACGAGCCCACCTCGTCCTTGGCCTTGACGGGCTCCGGGACCACCGAGCCGGTCCACGCGGCGTTGACGTTCTCCGGCGTCACGGCCGGGTAGCGGGAGGCGACGAAGAAGCCGATCGACGCCACCACCAGCACCACGAACACCACCACCACGCCGGCCGTCCCGCCGATCCCGTTCGCGGTCCAGTAGGCCGCCGCGCCGACCAGCGCGGCGGCCGGCAGGGTGAACAACCAGGCCGTCACCATCCGGCGGGCGAGCTGCCAGCGCACCTCGGCGCCCTTCCACCCGACCCCCGAGCCCAGGATCGATCCGGTGGCCACGTGCGTGGTGGAGAGCGAGTAGCCGAAGTCGGTGGAGCAGAGGATCACGGCGGCCGAGGCCGACTCGGCGGCCATCCCCTGGGCCGGTGCGATCTCCACCAGGCCCTTGCCCAGGGCGCGGATCACCCGCCAGCCGCCGGCGTAGGTGCCCAGGGCGATCGCCAGCGCGCAGGAGAGGATCACCCAGTCCGGGGCCTTCGCCCCGGGCGACAGGGTGCCGTTGGCGATCAGGGCCAGGGTGATGACGCCCATGGTCTTCTGCGCGTCGTTGGTGCCGTGGGCCAGCGACACCATGGAGGCCGAGCCGATCTGGCCCAGCCGGAACCCGTGCTCGCGCGGGCGATCGGACACGTCCCGGGNTGATGCGGCGGACCAGCAGGGTGCCGACCACGGCCACCCCGCCGGCGACGAACGGCGACAGCGCGGCCGGCACGATCACCTTGGAGACCAGGCCCTGCCACTTGACGGCCGAGAAGCCGGCCGCCGCCACCGTCGCCCCGATCACCCCGCCGATCAGCGCGTGCGAGGAGCTGGAGGGGATCCCTAGGTACCAGGTGGCCAGGTTCCACAGGATGCTGCCGGTCAGACCGGCGCAGACCACGGTCAGGGTCACCGCCCCGCCGGCCACCAGGCCGTTGGCGATGGTCGCCGCCACGGCGGTCGACAGGAACGCGCCGAGCAGGTTCAGCACCGCCGAGACCGCGACCGCGACCCGCGGCCGTAGGGCCCCGGTGACGATCGAGGTCGCCATCGCGTTGCCGGTGTCGTGGAAGCCGTTGGTGAAGTCGAAGCCCAGCGCGGTGATCACCATCAACGCCAGGACCGCGTCGTTTCCGGTCACGCACCCGAACCTAGCCCGCACGCCGCGCCGGGCGGGCCCGCGACGGCCCGGCGCGGCGGACAGCGGGGGTCCGCCATCCGATCGGCCCAACACCGCGGGCCGGATCCGGGCCGCCGGTCCTCAGGAATCGCGGATGTCCCCCAGACGGCGGGCCTCGGCGCCCGGCCTCGGTCCGTTCGCCGTGGCCGGCCGCGCGGGCCCCGGTCCCGCAGCGGGCCGAGCACCGCTCCCGGTGGGCGGGAGAACGATCCGCTGCCGGATCCGCCGCAGTGGTGCCGGCGCCCACCAGGCCCGGTGTCCCAGCAGTTTCATCGTCGCCGGAACGAGCACCGCCCGGACCAAGGTCGCGTCCACCACGACGGCGATCACCAGACCGACGCCGATCATCTGCATGAAGGCAATGGACGAGACCAGGAAGCCGCAGACCACGACCACCATCAGGAGAGCGGCACTGGAAATGATCCTCCCGGTCCGTTGCAGGCCGAGCGCGACGGACTCGCCCGGATCGCCGGTGCGGTCGTAGCTCTCCTTGATCCGGGAGAGCAGGAACACCTCGTAGTCCATCGCCAGGCCGAAGGCGATCGCCACGATCAGCACCGGGAAGTCGGCGTCGATCGCGCCGATCGGGGTGAAGCCCAACAGGTCGTGCAGATCCTCGCCGCCCTCCGGGCCACCCTCCGCCCGACCCGCTGAGCCGTCAGGGCGCGATCGGCAGCTGCCGCTTGTGCTCGGTGAGCCGGTACCGGCGGACGATCGCGGCGAACGCGTCCTCCGCCACCGGCTTGCCCTCCAGGAAGTCGTCGATGTCGTCGTAGGTCACGCCGAGCGCATCCTCGTCCGGCAGCCCCGGCTTCAGCGTCTCCAGGTCGGCGGTCGGCGTCTTCCAGATCAGCGCGGCCGGCGCGCCCAGCGCCTCCGACACGGCGCGCACCCGGCGCTTGGTCAGCCCGGTCAGCGGCACCACGTCCGCCGCGCCGTCGCCGAACTTGGTGAAGAAGCCCGACACCGCCTCCGCCGCGTGGTCGGTGCCCACCACCAGGCCGTCGTACGCGCCGGCCACCGCGTACTGCGCGACCATCCGCTGCCGGGCCTTGATGTTGCCCTGCACGAAGTCCTCGTGGTGCGCGTCCCGGAACTGCGTCCCGCCCGCCCGCACCGCGGCCAGCGCCGCGTCGCTCGCCGCCTTCACGTCGACCGTGAGCACCTGGTCCGCGCGGATGAACTCCAGCGCGAGCTGGGCGTCCGCCTCGTCCGCCTGCATGCCGTACGGCAGGCGCATCGCGTAGAACGTCGCCTCGTGCCCGGCGGCCCGCACCCGCTCCACCGCCAGCTGGCACAGCCGGCCGGCCGTCGTCGAGTCCACGCCACCGCTGATCCCCAGTACCAGCGACCGCAGCCCGGTCGAGGTCAGCCGCTCCGCCAGGAACGCCACCCGCCGCTCGATCTCCACCTCCGCGTCGAACTCCGACTCCACCTGGAGTTCCCGCGCGATCTCCCGCTGCACAGCCGCCACGTCGCTCACGACCTGCTCCTCACTAGACCCACCGGCCCCCATTCACCGGACCGGCCCCCAACTCTAGAGGAGCCCCCGGACCGCCCACGGCCGCCCCCGACGCTCACTCCACCCGGGCTGCCACCAGTGCCGCGCACCGCGCGGTCGGGTGCGTGCCGGTGTCGACCGTCAGGTCGTAGCTGATGCCGTGGTGGACGGCGACCGCCTGGGCGACCGCCATGCCCACCGCGCGGTCGCCGCGGGCGGCTTCGCGGGCGGCGGCGGTCTCCGGGGCGCAGTGGACGCCGACCCAGAGCACGTCCAGGCCGTCCAGGGCGTCGCGCCAGCGCTGCTGCGAGGCCGGGCCGCCGAGGAAGACGTCGTCGACGACGACGCGGGCACCGGCTCGGGCCATGGCGGCGATGCCGTGGGCCCAGGCAGTGTCGAGCAACCGGAAATCGTCACCGACGGTGACGGTGTCGGTGTCGACGGCGATACCGTCGGCACCGTCGCGCAGCCGGGCGGGCAGGGCGTCGACG
>NZ_JZWY01000593.1:0-15847 GCF_000966955.1 Streptomyces sp. NRRL S-495 | reverse complement strand
GAGGGTGTCGACGCTGAAGGCGAGCCAGGGGTCGGGCAGGAGGTTCTGGAGGGCCCGGGCAAGAGTGGTCTTGCCGGAGCTGGAGCCCCCGTTGAGGACGATCACCTGTGTACGCACAGGGCGCAGCCTACGGCGGGAGCGCGGCCCCCGCGGACTTGGACTCCTGGCGGGCGAATCCTCCCACGTGGCGAACCCCTCCGGTGGCGGCGGCACGACGTACCCGAGCGCCTCGCACCAGAAGCGGGCGAGGCGCTCGGGTTCCGCACAGTCGAAGGTGACCTGGAATTGCTCGATCGATGACATCGGCCCGCCATGGCGGCACGCTCCGCCCACCGGGTCCCCTTGGGCGGCCGTTGGTCGTTCCGCCTCTCGTCGGGGAGGCCCCGTGGTGTGGTCAGGTCGTGCGCTTCAGGTAGGCCTCGATCTCGTCGGCGGCGCGGGTGGCACCGCCCGCTTCCCGGATGAGCCGCTGCGCCTCGGTTCCCCGCTCCCGCACGGCCGCGTCGGCGGCCACCTCGGTGATCGCGGCCCTCAGCAGGCTCACGTCGGCCTCCGCCGGCAGCAGTACCTGACCGAGGCCCAGCTCGGCCACCCGCGCGGTGTTGGCCGCGACGTCCGGCCAGGACGGCACGCCGAGTATCGGGCAGCCGGCGTCCAGGGACTCCAGCACGCCGCCCATGCCGCCGTGGGTGATCATCAACCGGGCGTGACGGAGCACCGCCAAGTGCGAGACCCAGCGGTGGACCTCGACGTTGTCCGGCAGCGGACCGAGGTCGGCCGGGTCCATCCCCCCGCCGACCGAGATGACGGCGTGCCAGGGCAGCTCGGCGAAGGCGTCCACGCACAGCCGGAAGAACTCCGGATGCTTGTTGTGCACGGTCCCCATCGAGACCAGCGCCACCGGCAGGCCGCTCGCCGGGGGCTGCCACTCCCCCAGGAAGGAGCGGTCCGTGAGGCAGGGCCCGACGAAGGCGAAGCGCTCGTCGAAGCTCTCGCCGTACGGCTGGAAGAACCGCGGCACGTGGACGAGGTTGAGGCTCTCGGTGCGCATCATGAACTCGTGCACCGGCTCCTCGACGTCGTACGAGGCCAGCAACTCGGCCATCCGGACGCCGAATTCGACCATCACCTCCTCGGTGAGCGGGACTGCGCCGTCCGCCTCCATCATCTGCTGCACGAAGGAGTAGGTGTCGTTGGAGGCGAAGAACGGCGTCGACTGGACGGCCGGGATCCCCCAGGTGTGGGCCAGCACCCGGCCGGACTGGAAGGCCACGGCGTCGTAGACCACCGCGTCGGGCCTGGCGTCGCCGAACCATTCCTGGACCGCGCGCAGGACGGCGATGTTCTCGTCCAGGAAGATCAGCGGTGTGCGCCCGTTCTCGGGACCGCCCACGCTGTCCAGCGGCTGGGTGGAGTCGTAGCGCAGGTGTTCGGCGCCGACCTCGGCCAGGGCCTGGGCGAACTCGTCGACGGCCGCGTAGGTGACCCGGTGCCCGCGGCGTACCAGTTCACCGACGACCGCCAGAGTGGGGAAGACATGGCCGTGGGCCGGGATGTTGACCATCAGGATGTGGCTCACTGCTACTCCGTCGGTGTCGGGAGGAGGGAAGAAGGAAGAGGGAAGAGGGAAGCGCGATGCGGGAAGGGGGAAGGAGCGCGGCAGGCCGCGCGGCTCAACTGGGGTCCTGGCCCGGGTCGGCCTCGGACTGCTGCGCGGACTGCTGCTCGGCGACCCACTGGCCGCCCGCGATCTCCTCGGCGCTCAGCTGCCGGCGCGGGATCCAGGCGGGGACGGTGCCCTCCTCGTTGCGGCCTTTGTCGAGGATCGCCAGGTTGTGGTAGAAGTGCGCGCCGGCCAGCGTCCGGTCGGTCCCGCTCGGGCGGTGCGCGGTCGGCGGCTCGTGCTCCTCGTGGTTGAGGCCGTCGAGCAGCTGCTTGAGGAATCCCATGCTGGTGGTCGGGTCGCCGAGCCGCTCCGAACTGCCGCCGTAGCCCGGCCAGTACGAGGTCTGCAGGTCCTCGATCACATAGAGCCCGCCCGGAACCACGTGTGGGAAGAGCGCGCCGAAGGCGGCGATGACGTCCGGGCAGTAGTGGCTGCCGTCGTCGATGACGATGTCGATCGGCCTTCCACATCCGCAGCGAGCCACCGCCCGCCGCCGGATCGGCGTAACCGCCGATCCCCAGCTCCAGGACGGTGAGCGGCCGGTCCCGCAGCGGGGCGAAATGCCGGGCGTAGTGCTCGGTGTAGTAGTGCAGCCCCCACTTGTCCGACCCGTGGCGCAGCGACAACTCGGCCAGGTCGAGCGGCTGTTCCACCAAGCCGCGGAGCAGTTGCTGGACGACCGGGAAGGCCGCCAGCGCGGGCAGCAGCCGAGCCGGGTCCTCGATGCCGTGCCAGGTGATCCTGGGCGTGCGGTTGCCTGCGGTGTGCCGGGCGCCGAAGACGGCGCGGGCCAGGTCGAGCAGGTCCAGCTCGACGGTGGCGCCGGGCTCGTCGGCCGGCCCGGTGCGGTGCTCGGCCTTGGGGCCGGCCAGCAGGTGGTGCCGGAGCACCTGGCCGTCGAAGGCGAGCTCGAACTGCACCACCACCGCCGCGGCGGCGGCGAGTTGCTCGCTCAGGTCGGCCCGGCCGACCAGTTCGTCCACCAGGTCGGCGGCCGTCTGCTCGGCGCCCGCCGACCTGATCACCGCTGCAAGCTGCTCCTCGGGCCCGTCCGCCGCCAGGACAAGGGCGCGGATCCGGCGCAGGCCGGTCTCGTGCGGGTCCGAGCCGTGGTCCGACAGGCCGTTCTCGTGCTGTCCGTTCTCGTGCTGTCCGTTCTCGTGCTGTCCGGTGAGGGCGGTCATGCGTGAGCCTTTCCACGAGGGAATCGAGAGGACGGGGAACGGATCGGGGCTTCTTCCGGGCCGGGGTGACGCCGTCGGTCATCGCCGGAGTCGGCGCAAGTGACGGCGGTCACAACAGGCCGGGGCGCCGGAGCGGTCGATGCCGAGGCCGTAGGCGGTGGTCAGGACCTCCGACCGACCATCGGACCAGGTTGCACGGAGACTTGTTCGAACCACTCCTGCACGGACCGGGAGGTCCGGTACAGCTCCAGGCCGTGCGGCTCGGCCCCGACGCCGCCGCCGGAACAGGTACCCCGAACTCCTGACAGCTCCCGTGACCCGGCGTGGCGGAAGGGGTGGTGGCGCGGACCGTGCGTGGTTCGGACCGTGCGTGGTGCGGCAGAAGTGGGCACGACAGCACAGTACGCGGAATACGGCGTCAGACCAGAGGTTCGGGAACTGTCTCGCGACGCGATATCGATACGCTATCCGGGTCTGGAAAAATGGCCGATAGCGTACCATCGGCATGCATTGTCCGCCCTCGGAAATGATTTGATTTCGGCCGGTCCGCCCGGGCGGACCCACGGGGAAGTTCAGGGAACAGTGCGCCCCGCCTTCTTCTCGGCCTCATGGAATTCCGGTAGAACGCGGGGCGGCCACGCTCCGACGCTCAGCACACCGAGGGAGTGCGCCCGGGAGACCAGAGCCGGCCGGTTCGCGGCCTGGAAATGGCGCATCATCAGCCCGATGCGGTACTCGATGCCCTGCCGACTCAGATAGAGCGACGCCGCCAGCCGTGCGGTCGAGGTGCCGATCGCGACGCCTTCCAGAATGCGGACGTCCACGGCGGTCAGCCGCCGGACGTCCGCGCCGCCGGCAAGGTGCCCGCCCGTCGGACGGGCGTCGGCGGCGGGCTCGGACCGCGGCTGCCGCGGCGCGGGCTTGATCTCCTCGGAGGTCGCTGCCGGTGTCACTCCTCGGTCTTCCTTTCCTGTCGTCCGTGGTCTCAGGTCCGAAGCGTGCCGGCGAGGTGCTCGCGGAGCATGTTGGTCACCTCGTCCGCCCGGTCGCTGAGGTAGAAGTGCCCGCCGGGGAAGACCCTGAGGTCGAACGCCGCCGTCGTGCGGTCGCACCAGCGCCTGGCTTCGGGGACCGGGGTCCAGCGGTCCTGGTCCCCGACCACGGCGGTGACCGGGCAGTCGACCGCGGCGTCGCGGTCGGCCCGGTAGGCCCCCAGAGCCCGGTAGTCGCCGCGCAGCGCGGGCAGCACCATCCCCAGCAACTCCTCGTCCTCCAGGAGCCGGGCGTCGGTGCCGCTCATCGCTCTGACCTCGGCCACGATGCCCTCGTCGTCGAGCGGGTGGGCGAGCTCGGGCCCGTCCGCGGACGGCCCCTTCCGACCGGAGACGAAGAGGTGGTCGATCCGACCGCCCGCGCGCTCAATCCGCCGCGCCACCTCGAAGGCGACCAGCGCGCCCATGCTGTGCCCGAAGAGAGTCAGGGGGAGGTCGTCCCAGCGGCGCAGCGCTTCGGTCACTTCATCGGCCATGCGGTGCAGGTCCTGGACACCGGGTTCCTCCCGGCGGTCCTGCCTGCCGGGGTACTGCACGGCCAGGAGGTCGACCGGGCCGCACAGCGCGGCGGACACCGGGAAGTAGAAACTCGCCGAGCCGCCGGCGTGCGGAAAGCAGACCAGTCGGCGCGTGGCTGTCGGCGAGGGATGGAAGCGGCGGCACCACAGGTCGCTGCCCAAGGAGAGGGAGGTCATGTCGGCCTTTCATTCCTTTCGAGAAATCCGCGCGGTGCCTGCGGGCGGGGTGTGGTGACCACGTGGGGCACCCTCGGCAACGGCGGCCGACTGGTACGTGCTGATACGGGAATCTCCGATCGACGGCGCTCGGCGAGTCACGAGCGCGGCATATGACAGCCTGCCATGTCCATCGGAATATCAGCAAGTACGCATCGGACCGTACCCGATCGCTCATGTCCGGTTCGATTCCGGCTGTTTCGCCAGCGAGTGGTGGGAACGTTGTGGCGCGGAGCAATCCTGTGGAGGCGGGTGCCGGCAGCCACGCGCCGTGGACCCGTTCGTCCGACCCGGTGCGGCTGCGCGGCGAGCACGGGTACCCGGTGGAACAGTGGCAAGCCCGATCGGGTGCTGCGCCAGGCTCCCCGTCCGGTGAGCGGCGGCGCCGGGCGCCGGCCTGTCCCGACTGCCGTGACGGTGCCGCGCAGCGTAAACCCGGCATGAGCGCAAGACCTGTGCTCTAGGAATACATCTAGATACGACAGGACCGCGTTGACCCGCACCAGGCCACCCAAGACGCTGGTGGCAGTCTTGCCCACCGGTCGTGCGACGAAGAGGACTCTCTTGAACTTCCTGTTGCTGGGCCCGCTTTCGGTCCGGTTGAACGCACGTGAGGTGCATGTGTCGGCGCCGAGGCAGCGCGTGGTCATGGCGTCGCTCCTGCTCAACGCCAACCGGGTGATCTCGGTGGACCGGATCGCCGAGTACGTCTGGGACAACGCCCCGCCGCCGAGTGCCGCCGCGACCGTCCGCACCTATGTGATGCGCCTGCGGCAGTCGCTGGGCGAGCACGCCTCCGCCCGGATCCTCACCCGGGCGCCCGGCTACCTCCTCGAACTCGGCGAGCACGAGAGCGATCTCGGACAGTTCACGGCCCACCGCCGGCGCGCCGCGGAGCTGGCCGAGCGCGGAGACCTGGAGGGCTCCTCCGCCGAGCTGGCCGAGGCGCTCGCCCTGTGGCGCGAGGAACCGCTGGTCGACATCCCGTCACGGCGACTGCGCGACGTGGAGGGCCGCTACCTCCAGGAGCTCCGCCTGCAGACCACGGAGCTGCGGTTCGACGCGGAGCTGGCGCTGCTGCGGCACGCCGAGGTCGTGCCGGAGCTGACGCGGCTGGTGCGCAAGCACCCCTTGCGGGAAGCCCTGGTGGGCAAACTGATGCTGGCACTGTTCCGCTCGGGACGGCAGTCGGAGGCCCTGGACCTCTACCGGCGCACCCGGGTGCTGCTCGTCGAGCAACTCGGCGCCGAGCCGGGCGCCGAGCTGCGCGCGGTCCACCGGAGCATCCTCTCGGCCCACGACCGGCCCCGTACGCCCGACCCGCTGAAGCAGCCCTCGACGGCCCCGGAGGCGGCCGTCGCGACGGTGCCGCCCGCCGCCTGGGAGAGGTCCTGCTGGCCGAGTCCGGCGCAGCTCCCCTCGGTCCCGCTCCCGCTGTCGGCCCGCTCCGGTGCGCTCGCGCGACTGCAGCACTTCCTCACGACCGGCACGATGCCGGCGGGCATGGTGGCGACGGCGGTGGTGACCGGCCGGGGCGGTGTCGGCAAGAGCGCGCTGGCCCTGCACGCGGCGCACGCCGTGCGCGCCTCCGCGGTGCACGGCCAGCTCTACGCGGACCTCGGCGGAGCCGCGCGGCCGCTGACCGCCCGGGCGGTGCTGCCGCGGTTCCTGGCGGACCTCGGTGTGCCCCGGGACGAGATACCCGAGGAGGAGTCGGAACGGGAGAGCCTCTACCGCTCGCTCACCGCGGGCCGCCGGCTGCTGGTGGTCCTCGACAACGCCTCCAGCACCGCGCAGGTACGGCCGCTGATACCCGGCAGCGGGGGCAGCAGGCTGCTGGTGACCAGCCGACGGCGGCTGGCCGACCTGGAGGGGGCGCGCACCCTTCTGCTCGACCCGCTGGACGACGCCGGATCGCTGGAACTGCTGGGCAACATCGTCGGGCCGGCCAGGATCGGCGCCGAACCGCGGGCTGCCCGTTCGGTGCTGACGGTCTGCGCGGGCCTGCCGCTGGCGATCCGGATCACGGGGACCCGGCTGCTGGAGCGCCCGCACTGGAGCATCGGGCACTTCGCCCGCCGGCTCACCGAGGCCCCGCGGCTGCTGGACGAACTGTTCGCGGGCGACCTCGGTGTCCGGCCCTCCCTCGACGCCGACCACGCCGGGCTCCGGCAGACGACTCCGGCCGAGGCCGGCCCGGCGGCGGTCGACCCGGCCGAGGTGTTCACCGCGCTGGGGGCCGCCGGAGCGTGTTCGGTCTCCAGCAGCAGGGTCGCGGTGATGCTCGGCTGCCCCGAGGCACAGGCCGAGGAGGCGCTGGACGCCCTGGTCGAGGCGAATCTGCTGGGTGCGCCGACGGAGGGGCGCTACCGGCTGGACGCGCTGCTGCAGGCGTACGCCGTCGAGCAGGCGCAGGCGGCCGCCGTGGGCCGGCACGACCACCCGTACCGGCGCGCCGGGTGACCCTGCCGACGGCCCGGCGACCGGCGTCCGGGGGCCCGGCCCCCCTTCGCCCGACCGCCTTCCCAGCGACCGCCTTCGCACCGACCGCCTTCGCGCCGATTCCTTCCGCCCCGATCCGCTTCGCCCCGATCCCCTTCGAGAGGACCCCCTCGCCATGGCCGACCAGACGACAGCCACCGATGACCTGCTCGCCTACGTCCGGGAGGTCTCCCTCCGCGACGACGACCTGCTGAGGGAGCTGCGGGAGACCACCGCGGACCTGCCCGGCGGGACCGCCATGCAGGTGATGGCGGAGGAAGGCCAACTGCTGGCCCTGTTGGTCGGGTTGACGGGCGCACAGGCGGTGCTGGAGATCGGCACCTTCACCGGCTACAGCACCCTGTGCATGGCCCGCGCGCTCCCGGCCGACGGAGTGCTGGTGTCCTGCGACATCGAGGACCGGTGGCCGGCCATCGGGGCCGACTTCTGGAAGCGGGACGGGGTCGACTCCCGGATCGACCTGCGGATCGGCGACGCCTCCGCCACCCTGGACGCGCTGCTGGCCGAGCGTGGTCCGGAGAGCTTCGACCTGGTGTTCATCGACGCGGACAAGGCCAACTACGTCTCCTACTACGAGAGTTCGCTGGCCCTGCTGCGCTCCGGCGGTCTGATCGTGGTCGACAACACCCTCTTCTTCGGCCGGGTCGCCGATCCGGCCGCGACGGACCCGGACACCGCCGGGGTCCGGGCCCTGAACCGGCTGCTGCACCAGGACCCCCGGGTGGAGCTGTCGCTGCTGGTGATGGCCGACGGGATCACGCTCGTCCGCAAGCGCTGAGGGCGGCGGGCCGGAGCCCGGGAGCGCCGGACCGCCGCGGCGGTCACGACCTTCCCGGGCTCCTTTCCGGCACGCCCAGGTCCGGCACGCCCAGGTCGACTGCGTCCACGGTGACGACGGTGGACACCACGCGCGGGCCGGGGACCAGGTGCAGGCGCTGGAGTCCGGTGTCCTCCGGAGCCGGTGCGAGGATCGCGGCACACGGGCACGGGGCTTCGTCCAGGCCCTCGAAGCCCGCGAACCGGTAGGCGATCTCCATCATCCGGTTGCGTTCGGTCTCCCGGAAGTCGGCGACCAGGTGGACTCCGGACCGGGCGGCGGAGTCGGCCAGCCAGTTCAGCAGGGTCGCGCCGGCACCGTAGGCGACGACCCGGCAGGAGGTGGCGAGCAGCTTGAGGTGCCACAGGCCCGGGTGCCGTTCCAGCAGCAGGACGCCGACCGCGCCGTGCGGGCCGAACCGGTCGGTGAGGGTGACCACCAGGACCTCGTGCCGGGGGTCGGTGATCAGGCCCCGCAGCACCGCGTCCGGA
Organism: Streptomyces sp. NRRL S-495; assembly: GCF_000966955.1. Taxonomy (NCBI): domain Bacteria; kingdom Bacillati; phylum Actinomycetota; class Actinomycetes; order Kitasatosporales; family Streptomycetaceae; genus Streptomyces; species Streptomyces sp. NRRL S-495. The sequence continues at coordinate 7,401 of NZ_JZWY01000593.1, read as the reverse complement.
TAGTGGACCCCGGTCGCGTTCATCTGGCTGGTGCGCAGAGTGAGTTCCTCGACCCGGGACAGCTCCTCGCCGGTGGCCCGGCCGATGCGCATCCGCAGGTCCAGGGAGCGCAGGAACTCCTCGTCGGGGCCGGGGGCGGCCGCCCGCTCCGCCTCGCGGCGGAAGCCCGCCTGGTACATCTGGCGGCGCCGCCGGGAGTCGACGGTGCTGGTCGCGGGGGTGAACTCGGCGAGTCCGGGGAGGGCGAGGACCTCCTCGGCCGGGTAGCAACGGACCTCGGGCAGGTGGAAGGCCACCTCGGCGCGCTCGGCGGGCCGGTCGTCGACGAAGGCGACGGTCGTGAGCGCGAAGTTCAGCCGGTCGGCGATCCGGCGCACCGACTCGGACTTGGCGCCCCACCCGATCTCCGGCAGGACGAAGTACTCGGCCAGGCCGAACGCCTCCAGCCGGGCCCAGGCGTGCTCGTGGTCGTTGCGGCTGGCGACGGACTGCAGGATGCCCCGGGAGTCGAGCTCCATCACCACCTTGCGCACCTCGTCCGGCAGGTGCACCTCGCCGTCCTCCAGCAGCGTGCCCTGCCAGAGGGTGTCGTCCAGGTCCCAGACCAGGCACTTGACGGTGTCGGCCATGTCGTCCTTCCTCGTCCTCTCGGCCGCGGGCCCGCTCACGGTGCCCCCGCGGTGGCGAGGGCGTGCTGCGCCAGCATCAGCCGGCACAGCTCGTTGCTGCCCTCGATGATCTCCATCAGCTTGGCGTCCCGGTACGCCCGGGCCACCGCGTGCCCGTCCCGGGACCCGGCCGAGGCCAGTACCTGGACGGCCGTCGCCGCGCCCCGGGCGGCCTGGGTCGCGCTCACGTGCTTGGCCAGTACGGTCGCCACCACCTGGTCCGGCGACCCGTCGTCCCAGCAGCGGCTGGCGTGCTCGCAGGCCCGCGTCGCCACCTGCTCCGCCGTGTAGAGGTCGGCGAGGTGTCCGGCGACGAGCTGGTGCTCCGCGAGCGGCCGGCCGAACTGCTCCCGTCCGGCGGCGTGTGCGGTGGCCGCCGCCAGACAGGCCCGCAGGATGCCCACGCACCCCCAGGCGACGGACATCCGCCCGTAGGCCAGCGCGGTCGTCACCAGCAGGGCGGGCGGCAGCCCGTGACCCCCCAGGACGCTGTCGGCCGGCAACCGCACCCCGTCGAGGTGGATGTCGGCGTGCCCGGCCGCGCGGCAGCCGAGCGGGTCGGCGATCCGCTCGATCCGGAGGCCGGGTGTGTCGGCGGGCACCACGACGGCCACCGCGCCGTCCTCGTAGCGGCCGACGACGACCAGCAGGTCGGCGTAGTGGGCTGCGGTCACCCACTTCTTGTGCCCGTCGACGACGACCGCGTCGCCGTCGCGGCGGACGGTCGTCGTCATCGCCGAGAGGTCGCTGCCGGCACCGGGCTCGCTGAAGCCGACCGCCGCCAGTGCCCCGCCGGTCAGCCGGGGGAGGTGGGCGGCCGACTGCTCGGCGGTGCCCAGGCGCTGGATGGTCCAGGCCGCCATGCCTTGGGAGGTCATCACGCTGCGCAGCGAGCTGCACAGGCCGCCCACGTGGGCGGTGTACGCGCCGCTGTGCGTGCTGCTGAGCCCCCAGCCGCCGAACTGCTCCGGGACTTCGGCGCACAGTCGGCCCTCGGCGCCGAGTTCGCGCAGCAGCGTCCGAGGGATCAGGCCGCTCCGGTCCCACTCCCCCGCCAGGTCGCCGACCCGCAGGGTGACGGAGGTCATGGCACCGCTCAGGTCCTCACCCATTCCGGCCGCCCGCGGCGGGCACCCGGAGCCGGTCCACCAGCTCCGCCATCCGCCGGACGGTGCGGAAGTTGTCCAGCCGAAGGTCCGCGCCGCGGACGGCGATGGCGTAGGTCTTCTCCAGGTGCACCACCACCTGCATGGCGAACAGGGACGACAGGCCGCCGGCGTCGAAAAGGTCGGTGTCGGCGTCCCAGGCGGTTCCGGTGCGCGTCTCCAGGAATCCCAGCAGCTCCTTCTCCAGGTCGTGGGTGTTGGGCGTGTTCGCTGTGGTCATGGCCTTCTCCTCGTCGGGGTGATCGGGTGCGGTGCTCCGCTCGGGCGCGGTGCTCAGCCGTAGTCGTAGAAGCCGCGCCCGGACTTGCGGCCCAGCCGCCCCTCGCGGACCAGCCGGAGCAGCAGTTCGGTGGGGCGGCAGCCGTCGTCGCCGGTGCGTTCGTGGAGGACGGTGAGGGAGTCGACAAGGTTGTCGATGCCGATCAGGTCCGCGGTGCGCAGCGGGCCGGTGGGGTGTCCCAGGCAGCCCTGCATCAGGGCGTCGACGTCCTCGGCGGTCGCCGTGCCCTCCTCCACGACCCGGGCCGCGTCGTTGATCATCGGGTGCAGGATGCGGCTGGTCACGAAGCCGGGTGCGTCCCGGACGACCACCGCGCGCCGCCGCAGGGCCGTGAGCAGGGCCGCCACGGCGGCCATCGCGGCGTCCCCGGTCCTGGCGCCGCGGACCACTTCGGCGGTGCCGATCAGGTAGGGCGGGTTCATGAAGTGGGTGCCGACCAGTTCCTCCGGACGCTCCAGGGCCCCGGCCAGTTCGTCGACGGGGATGGAGGAGGTGTTGGTGATCAGCAGGGTTCCGGGCCGGACCAGCCCCGAGACCTCGGACAGCACCGCGGCCTTGATCGCGGCGTTCTCGGTGACCGCCTCCACGACGGCGGTGGCTCCGGCGGCGGCCTTGAGCGAGGTGCCGGTGGCCAGGGTGCCGAGGGCCGTCCCGGCCGGCAGGGCGCCCATCAGCTCGGCCAGCCGGAGTTCGCCGTCGATCAGGCCCGAGGCCCGGTCGAGCCGTTCCCGGTCGATGTCGACCAGGTGGACCGGCAGGCCGTGCCCGAGGGCGAGGACGGTGATTCCGACGCCCATCACCCCGGCTCCCAGCACGGTGAGGGCGGGTCGTGCGGGGGGATCGTCGTACGGGGCCGCGGTCAACGGGGTCTCCTTCGTCTTCACAGGTCGTCGGGGGTGCGCAGGGTGCTGCCGAGCCAGTCGGCGACGGCGTCGCCGGTGGTCGCGACATGCTGTTCCATGATCGAGAAGTGGTCGCCGGGAACGTCGACGACGGTGTCGGCGCCGTCCCAGGTCGAGCGCCAGTCACCGGCCTCGGCGGACGGGCGGCCGAGCGGGGTGGAAGCGCGGACCAGCAGCAGCGGGGCACTGACCGCCGGGGGTTTCCAGTCGTCGAGCAGACGGAAGTAGCCGCCCATCGCGGTCAGCCTGGTCCCGTCCATCGGGGCCGCCCGGTCCTCGCGGGCGAACATGCCGCCCAGCAGGACGTCGTTGAACTGGGTGATGCCCTGGTTGTCGGAGAGGTAGGTGTCCAGCAGCACCACGGCCGCCGGGCCCTTGCCCCGCCGCTCCAGCTCGGCGGCCACCCCGTGGGCGAGCGTGCCGCCGGAGGAGGAGCCGGCCAGGACGAGCGTCCGTCCGGGCAGTTCCCGGAGCAGTGTGGTCGCCTGGAAGTCCAGCAGGGCCGCCATGTCGGCGGGCAGTTCCTCCTCGGGGGTGAATCCGGGGGCGTCCAGGGCGGCGACCGCGTAGCGGTCCCGGAACCGGGAGGCGAAGCGGGCGTACTGGTGGGCGCCGCCGAGAGCCACGATGGAGCCGAAGCAGACGACACGGGGGCGTCCGCGCGCTCGTTCAGTCGCAGCAGCCGCGGGCCGGTACCGGCGGCCGCGAGGTCGCCGCCGCCGTGGAAGGCCGGGCGCAGGGCGGAGGCGTTCTTGAGCAGGGCGATGCCCTCGTCGATCCGGCCGAGCACGCAGGCCCGGCGGAACAGCACGCTCACCGGGTCGGCGTCGGCGGTGTCGGCATCGGTGCCCGGTACGGCGGCTCCGGGTGCGCCGGTTCCGGGTGCGGGTGCCGTTCCGGGCCGGGGGGTGTCCTCCGTCCGGGCCTCGGTGGCGAGGCGCGCCGCAAGCGCGGCGGGGGTGCCGCTGTCGAAGACGGCGGAGGGCCGCAACCGCAGTCCGGTGGCGGCGGCCAGCCGGTTGCGGAGCTCGACCGCGGTCAACGAGTCGAACCCGACGGAGAGGAAGGGCACCGTCGCGGACAGCGCCCCGGAGTCGGTGTGGCCGAGGACCTCGGCGGCCTGGGCGAGGACGAGTTCGCGCAGGACGAGTTCGCGTTCCTGGTCGTCGGCGGCGGCAGCCAGCCGGCGCCGCAGCATTGCGGCGGCGGTCGGCGTGCTCCGCGCTCCGGTCGTCACGACCGGACTGCGCCGGACCAGGGAGCGCAGCATCGGGTGCACCGGGTCGTCGCCGCGCGCGGTGAGGTCGAGGTGGGCCAGCACCACGGGGCTCCCGTCCCCCGGCGGGGCGGCGTCCGCGGCGCACACGGCGTCCAGCAGGGCCATGGCCTCCTCGTCGGAGAGACCCCGGGCGCCGCGCCGGTCGATGCGCCGCCGGTCGGGGCCGTCGAGCTCCGCCGTCATCCCGCTCACCCGCTCCCAGGGGCCCCAGGCCAGTGACAGGCCGGGGAGTCCGAGCCGTCGACGTTCCGCGACGAGGGCGTCGAGCGCGGCGTTGGCGGCCGAGTACGACGCCTGGCCGGGGCTGCCCAGCACGCCCGCGGCGGAGGAGAACACGACGAACGCGGAGAGGTCCGCTCCGCGCGTCAGCCGGTCGAGGTGGCGGGCGGCGTCGAACTTGGGCTGCAGGACGGCGGTCATCCGCTCCCCCGTCAGCCCGTCCAGCAGACCGTCGTCGAGCACTCCGGCGGTGTGGACCACTGCGCACAGGGGATGGCGTTCGGGGACGGCCGCCAGGGCGGCGGCCAGGGCTCGACGGTCGGACACATCGCAGCTGAGGGAGGTCAGTTCGGCTCCGGCCTCGGCCAGCTCCGCCGTCAGCTCCGGCATGCCGGGGGCCTCGGCGCCGCGACGGCTCAGCACGAGGAGGTGGCGTACCCCGTGCGCGGCGACCAGATGGCGCGCCAGGACGGCCGCGAGGGAGCCGCCGCCGCTCACCAGTACCGTCCCCTCGGAGGATCCGAACGGGCCGGCCGGCCGGACCGTCGTCGCGGTGGCCGTGGTGGCGGCCGTACCAGTCGGGGCGCGTGCAGGACGCCGCCGCGCAGGGCCGCCTGCGGCTCGCCCGTGGCGAGGAGGTCGGCGAGCGCGTCGCCGAGACCGTCCGGGTCCGGCCCTTCGGTGTCCAGCAGCACGAACCGGTCGGGGTGTTCCAGCTGAGCGGCCCTCAGCAGGCCCCACACGGCCGCAGCGCCGAGGTCGGCCGGCTGGGGCTGCGCACCGAGCGGGCCGGTCGCCCCTCGGGTGAGCACCACCAAGGGCGTACGGGCGGTGCTGTCGTCGGCCAGGTGGGCCTGAACACGGTCCAGGACCTCGGCCGCGACCGCGTGCACCACCGCGGGGTCCGCGTCCCCGGTCACGGTGCCGGCGGACGGGGGGCAGGTCATCAGCAGCGCGTCGGGTGTCGCGGACAGCGGATCGGCGGGGAAGCCGGCCGGCAGCAGCCGCTCGTCCCGCGGGCCGAGCAGGCCCCAACGGGTGACCGGGCGTGGGCCGGGCCCGGCGGTGACCGGCGTCCAGCCGACGTGGAAGACGGAGCCGGCGGACGCCCGCAGTGCGGCAGTGGACGCCGTGCGCAGGGTGAGCGAGCCGACCGTCGCCACGGTGCGCCCCGAGGGATCGGTGATCCGCGCGGTGACGGCATCGGGACCGTCGGGGCTCAGCCGGACGCGCAGGACCGGCGCGTCGGAGGCCTCGATCGCGACGCGCTGCCAGGAGATGCCAGGAGAACGGCAGGGGGACGCCGTCGGCGGGCTCCGCGGTCGCGGCGCCTTCGCGCAGACCGGTCGTCTGGAGGGCGGCGTCCAGGAGGGCCGGGTGCACTCCGAAGCCGTCCGCTCCGATGCCGGGGAGGCCGTCGGGCCGGGCCACTTCGGCGTGGATCGCGTCCGGGGTGCGCCATGCGGCGCGCAGGCCCCGGAACGCCGGGCCGTAGGCGACACCGCGTGCTTCAAGCAGCCCGTACAGTTCCTCCACGTCCAGCGGGACGGCGTCGGGCGGGGGCCACGTACCGGCCGTGTCGGCCGAACCGACCGGATCGGCCGTGTCGTCCCGGTCGGCCGAGGGGTCCAGGGGGCCGACCGTGCCGGTCGCGTGCCGGGTCCAGGGCCGGTCGGCGGCACCGGGGGTGGCCTCGGGCCGGGAGTGGACCTCCACCGGACGCCGCCCCGTGCCGTCCTCGGCACCCACCCGTACCCGCAGTTGTACGGCGTGGTCGTCGGCGGCGCCGCCGGGCAGCAGCAGCGGGGCGGCGAGGGTCAGTTCCTCCACGAGAGCGCAGCCGAGGCGGCGGCCCACGTGCGCGGCCAGCTCCACGAGGGCCGCGCCGGGCAGGATGACGGCGCCGGCCACGGCGTGGTCGACGAGCCAGGGGTGGGTGGCCGGGGAGAGCCGACCGGTGAACAGGGTGCCCGCGTCGTCGGGCAGTTCGACCGCGGCGCCGAGCAGCGGGTGGTCCGCGGCGGACTGGCCGACGGCCGCCCGGTCGTGGTCCGCCGACAGGGCGTCGAGCCAGTAGCGGCGTCGCTGGAAGGCATAGGTGGGCAGGTCCACCCGCTGGGCGCCGGTTCCCGCGAACAGCCGCTCCCAGTCGACGCGCAGGCCCCGGACGTGTGCCTCGGCGAGGGCGAGCTGGAGCCGGCGGAGCCCTCCGGCCCCGCGCCGCAGGGTGTCGAGCACCAGCGTCTCCGGGGCGCCCGCGTCGGCGGCCGTGTCCTCGATCGCGTACATCAGGGCGGGCTGGGGGCCGGACTCGATGAAGACGCGGTGCCCGGCCGCGAGGAGCGAGCGGGTCGCCCGCTCGAACTCGACGCCCTGCCGGAGGTTTCGGTACCAGTACTCGGCGTCCAGGGCCTTCGTGTCCAGCAGGTCGCCGGTCACGCCGGAGTAGTAGGGCACCGAACCCGAGCGGGGGGTGATGCCGTCCAGGTCCGAGAGCAACCGCTCGCGGATCTCCTCCACCTGCGAGGAGTGCGACGCGAAGTCGACTTCGATGCGACTCGCCCACACTCCTTCCTCCAGGAGTTGCTCAACCAGTGCCGTGACGGCGTCCGCGTCGCCCGACACCACGGTCGACGACGGCCCGTTGACCGCCGCCACCGACAGCCGCTCCCCCCACGGGGCTGTCCGCTCCCGCGCCGCGTCCACCGGCAGCGGCACCGAGGCCATACCGCCACGACCCGCCAGCACCCCCACCGCACGGGACCGCAGCGCGGCCACCCGGGCCCCGTCGTCGAGACTCAGGCCGCCGGCCACGCAGGCGGCAGCGATCTCACCCTGGGAGTGGCCGACCACGGCGTCCGGCACCACACCGAACGAACGCCACACC
>NZ_JZWY01000592.1:0-15894 GCF_000966955.1 Streptomyces sp. NRRL S-495 | reverse complement strand
GGCCGGTGCGGGCCGACCGGGCCGTGAGGACCGCCCGTCCGGCGACGACCGACAGCGCCACCAGCACGGCCGCCGCCATCACCGGGAAGGCGTCGACCACCCAGCGCACGGCCGCCGAGGCGAGGGCCTTGCCCTGCACGGCGTCGGCCCCGTCGGCCCCGACGGCCCCGACGGCCCAGGCGGTGCCGGCCCTGGCGGCCAGGACCACGGGCGGCGCGGCGATGACGACCCACCAGCGCCCGCGGCGGGTGCAGCGGGCCACCGCGACGCCGGTGCCGAGGACGGCGCCGAGGGCGAACAGCGGGCCGCCGCCGTTCCCGGTCAGCTCCCCGGCGATCGCGCCGGCCAGCGGCAGCCCGGTCGCGGCCAGCAGGACCGCCGCCGTCCCACCGGGGCGGGGCAGTGGGGCCGCTCCGCCGGTGCCTCTCGCGTGTTGCCCGACCATGCCCCACACCCCTTCCGCCGTGCCCCCGAATGAACTTCTACAATGCTGTAGAGCAAGAGTGGAGCATACAAACCCGTCCCCGTGAAATCACCCCGGCCCCACCCGCCACCTCGCCACCACCGGACCTCCCGTCCGGGAAAACGGCAGGTCAGGGGCGGCTAGGATGAACACGAACCGGGCGGAACGAACAGAAGGACCATCATGTTCGAGCACCTCAAGAACCTCGCTGACAAGGCCACCGACCTCGCCCGCGAGCACAGCGGCGCCGTCACCCAGGGCCTGGACAAGGTCGCCGGGATCGTCGACGGCAAGACGGACGGCAAGTACAGCGGGCACATCGACACCGCCACGGGCAAGGCCAAGGACTTCGTCAACGGTCTGGACGAGTCCAAGTAACGCCGACGCGGACCCGCCCCGGTCGGCCGGGCCGGTCCGGGGCGGGTCCGCGTCGGTCGGCCGTCAGACGGTGGCGGCCAGGCGCTCGATCCAGCGGGCCCGCCACGCGAGCGCGTCCCGGACACCCTCCGCGATGCTCCGGCGCGGCTCCCAGCCGAGCAGTTCGCGCGCCGCCGTCACATCGCTGTAGCAGCCGAGCACGTCACCGGGGCGCGGCTCCGCCTCCCGGACGTCCAGCTTCTCACCGATCGCCTGCTCGAAGGCCTCGACCAGCTCGCGGACCGTGGTGCCGTCACCGGTACCGATGTTGACGACCCGGTAGCGGTCCTCGGCCCCGGGCCGGACCACCTCGTCGAACCGGACCAGCGCGGCGACATGGGCGTCGGCGACGTCCTGGACGTGGATGTAGTCCCGGATCCCCGAGCCGTCCCGGGTGTCCCAGTCGACACCCGTGATGGTGAAGGGGGTGCCGTTGACGTGCGCCTCGATCAGCTTGCCGAGCGCGTGGCTCGGCGAGAGGTCCTGGAGACCGGTCCGGAGCTGCGGGTCCGCGCCGATCGGGTTGAAGTAGCGCAGCGCGACGACCCGCGTCCCGTCGGCGTCGGCGCCCCGGGTCCAGTCCTGGAGCACCTGCTCCATCATCTGCTTGGTGCGCGCGTACGGGCTGCTCCCGTCGACCGGGCAGCTCTCGTCGACCCGGCCGGTCGGGGTGGGCCGGTAGATGGAGGCGGAGCTGCTGAAGACCACCCGGGTGCAGCCGTTGCGCTGGAGCGACTCCAGCAGCTCGACGGTCTTGCCGACGTTCTCCCGGTAGTAGAACAGCGGCCGCGCGACCGACTCGGGGACGACGATCCGGGCGGCGCAGTGCAGCGTCGCGTCGATGTCGGGGTGCTCCGCGAAGATCCGGTCGACCAGCGCCGCGTCCGCGATGTCCCCCTGGTAGAACTCCCGGCCCTCGACGAACTCGGCCCGGCCCTTGGAGAGATCGTCGAGGACGACCGGGGTGACGCCCGCGTCCAGCAGCGCGGACGCCACGGTGCTTCCGATGAAGCCTGCCCCGCCGGTGATCAGTACCTTCCGCACGATCCGCATGCTCCCTTGCCTCGGTACGGGCGCCCCGTGACGCCCGTTGCCGGGGAGGACGAGCGGTTCGCACCCGGCGGTTCCCGGCGGCAGGCCAGCGCGGTCCTGCCGGGGGCCGGCTCGGGGCGGGGCCGGCTCGGGGCGGGCTCAGGAACGGCGGGCGCGGCGGCGCAGGACGAGACCGGCGGTGACCAGGGCGACGGCGGCGACGGCGGTGCCCACGGCGGCCCAGGTGGCGAGGCCGGAGCCGTCGGCGTCGGAAGCGGTGCCCGAGGCGGAGATGCTGGGAGCAGTGCCCGGAGCCGTGGGTCGGACCGTGGGCCCGGCCGTGCCCGGACCGACTGTGCCCGGCCCTGCTGTGCCCGGTCCGGTGGGTGTCGGCAGCGTCGGGTCGGAGATCACCGCGGTCTCGACGTCGAGTTCGCGCTCACCGTGCCCGAGCGAGGGGAACGCGCAGTCCACCACGATCCGCCAGTGGCCGGCCGGCAGGAACTCCCGTGTGGTGTAGGCGCCCGGGCGCCCCGGCACGGCGACCAGCCGCCACGGTCCGGCCGCCCGGCCGTCGGCCGAGGTGGCGGAGAGCGTCCCGGCGAACTGCTCGGTGACCGGGTCGCGGTCGTTCTCCCAGGTCGCGACCGTGGTGACATGCCCGCCGTCCTGGCCGGACACCTCCAGGTGGACGGTGTCGCCGTGCGCGGCGGCGGGGACTGCGGCGGGGGCGAGCACGACCGCCCCGGCGAGGGCCAGGACGGCGAGGGACTGACGGGTGCGGGGCATCGCGGGTCTTCCTCGTGAAGTGGAACGGGCCGGGTGCGGCCGCCACTGCGTCAGCGGCGGCCGCACCCGGCTCGGGGTCCGGGGATCGGGGGTCGAACCCCGGACGTCAGGTGGTCTTCTGCAGGTTCCAGTTCTGGTACGTCTGACCGTTCGGCTTCTGCAGCTCCAGCAGCCAACCGCCGTAGTACCAGCGCTTGCTGGCGCCGAGAACGAGCTCGGAACCGTCGGCGGTCAGGACGACCGCACCGCCGGCGGAGGTGACCCGCCACTTCTGGCCGGCCACGTCCGAGCAGGGGCGCTGCGCGACGTACTGTCCGGCGACCGGGTTGCCGCCGAGCTGCAGGCACTTCTCCGAGCGGACCGACTTGATCCGCAGGGTGCCCGAACCGGCGTCCTCGAAGGTCCACTTCTGGTTGGCGTAGCCCGTGCGCTGGTAGGCGATGGCCACCGTGCCGTCGTTGAGCGAGCTGCCCCAGAGGTCCGCGGCCTGGCCGGTGAGGCCGTTCAGCAGGCTGTAGCGGGTCCCGGGCTGCGGCTTTCCGGCGTCGGCCGAGGTGCGGAAGGCGGCCGCGCGACCCGGCTTGGAGACCGCTCCGGCGGCGTCCCGGACGGCCACCGCGACGGAGTACGAGGTGTCGGGCGCGAGCCGGACCAGGCCGACCACGGTCGCCCGGACGGTACCGATCGTCTCGCCGTTCAGCAGGACGTCGTAGCCGTTCGCGCCGTTCACCGCGGGCCAGCTCAACACGGCCGAGGTCTGGGTGACCTGACTGACCGTCATGGCCGGGCCGGTGGTGCCGCCGGTGGGCGAGGCGGTCGGGCTCGGGGTCGGCGTGGTCGAGCCGGTGGGACTCGGCGTACCGGTCGGGGTCGGGGTACCGGTCGGCGTCGGGGTGCCGGTGCGGGTCGGCGAACCGGTCGGGGTCGGGGTGCCGGTCGGGCTCGCGGTCGGCGAGGCGCTGTTGGTGGCGGTCGGGCTCGCGGTGGGCGAACCGGTCGCGGTCGGCGTGCCGGTGGGCGTCGGGGTGCCGCCGGTCGCGGTCGGCGACGGGCTGCGGGTCGGCGAGTTCGTCGGGGTGGGCGAACCGGTCGGGGTCCGGGTCGGGTCGGGCGTCGGCCCGGTGCCGCCACCGGCGATCAGGAAGCGGTTGTTGGCGACGTTCCAGTGGGTGGCGAGGTAGCTGCCCGGCGCCGGGTCGGTGTGGTAGTAGTCGTCGTGCCGGCAGTCCAGGCGCATGTCACTGGCGTTGTCCGGGCAGACCGTGCGCATCGCCGGGTAGTACGGGGCGTCGGAGTAGCACATGAGGTCCCACTCGTCGACGCAGTGGCCGCCCTTGCTGGAGTTGGGCGCGCTGTTGCTCACCGCGCCCAGGTTGTGGCCGAGTTCGTGCGCGGCGGTGTGGCCGCCCCAGCAGCCCGAGTCGGTCCGGCCGTACGAGGGGCCGAAGTTGCTCAGGTTGTCCTGGCCGGGCCGCTCGTCGCCGGCGAAGGTGCCGATGCCGCAGTACACCTTGGCATCGGCGAAGATCATGTACTTGCGGTCCTTGCGGTTGAGGCCCTGGGCCGCGATCGCACGGTTGCTGGTGTTGAAGTCGGCCATCTCCGCGTCGGACACCTGGATGTTCAACACCGAGGCGGAGCAGTCGGATTCGGTGACGAACCGGACGTGCCGGACGCCACCCGTCTCCTGGGCGCTCGCGTTGTAGATGACGTCGACGTCGGCCGCCCACTTCTTGAAGGAGGCCAGGTACTGGGCGAACCGGTCGTTGCCCGGGGTGTGCGCGTAGACCACCTGGATCCGGTTGCCGGCGCTGCCGTCGCCCTCGCAGACGACACCCTGGCCACCGGCGGCGGGCGCGGCGGCGACTGCCTGGTCACCGGCCGCGTCGGCCAGCAGCGTCTTCGTCGCGGCGTCCAGGACCGGCATCGTTCCCTTCAGCAGGTCGGCGGCGGCGGGCGGTTGGGCATCGGCCGGGGGCGTCAGCGGGGCCGGCTGGGCGACGGCGGCGGCCACCGGCGGGACGTCCTTGCGGATGTCCACGTCCTTCGGCGGCGCGTCCGGGCCGTGGCTGCACAGCTCGCCGCCGGTCACCTCCAGGGAGCCCGCGCAGCGGTCGCCGGCGGGCAGGTTCAGTCCGGCGTAGACCAGGCCGCGCTCGGGCTGGTCCTTGGGTATCTCGTGGATCGGCGCGGCCTTCTGGTCGCGCTTGGGCCCGGGGGCCTTGGTGGCGTGCTCGGCGCTGCCGGTCTCGCCCGTGCCGTCGTCGGCGATCGTGCCGGCCATGGCACCGCCCACGCCGTCGGCCGAACCCGCCACCGCGCTCGCCGCGGCGGTGTCGTGCACCGCGGACGACTCCATGGCGGTGCTGATGCCCAGCGCGCCTGCGACCAGTCCGGCCGCGACCGCCAGTGAGATCAGTGCCGTGCGCTTGCCCGTCCGTCGACGCCGCCGACGGCGGAGCTCCGTGCTCCGGTGCCCCATCGGGTGTCTCCTCTCCTCGTGCGAGGGTCCGACCACCGCTCGGGGTGATGGCCTGAACCTTCCGACACTCCGGAGACCGGCCCGGGCGGGCCGGATAACAAAAACCTCTTTTCGAAATTCGTGCGGGCGGACGAGTGGGTCGGGGCGGGTTGCCCGGTGCGGCCGGTGACACATCGTCGGTACACGCCCGGAGTGCGCCGCGCGGACCCCGGCGCGCGGCGCGCAGTACGCGGTGCGCAGTACGCGGCGCGCGCGGACGGGAACCGGCCGGATCCGTTCGGCTCCGGGGCCGGCGCGGTGCCTCAGGCCGCGACGTCGAGCCGCTGCGCGGCGAGACCGGGGCTGCCCTGCCGGTGCAGCGCGGCGAGACCCGCCGCGAGCCGCTGCGGATCCCCCGCCAGCCAGAACCGGAGGGCGGCCGACAGGGCGGCGCTCGCCGGACCGATCCGCAGCCCGGTCACCGCCGTGATCCGCTCGCCGACCAGCGGCAGCAGATCGGCGACCGGCGCCGGCATCCAGAGTGTGACCGCGCACGGGGCGGGCCGGGCCAGCACCCTCAGCAGCCGCAGCACACCCGCGTCCCCGACCCCTGACGCCGACCCGACTCCGGCCCCGGCCACGGCCCCGGGCCCCGAAGCGACGGGCAGTACCGCCGTCGACTCCGGTCGGGCGGGGAAGGCCGGGAGGACGTGCAGGCTGGGGACGACGTCGATCAGGCCGTCCGCCGCGACGTCGGACATGTCGGCGCCGTGTCCACGCGCGAGTTCGCGCAGCAGGGCCCGCTCGGCGGCCGCGATCCTGACGGTCAGCATGACTTCTTCGCAGTCCATGGTCCCAGTTCCCGTCCAGAGCGTGAGGGTGTGGTCGTCCGTCGTCGGTCGTGTACCGGTCAGCCCTTGCCGATCATTACCTGCCCGTCAGCAGGGGTCTGCTATCGGCGTGATCAAGCCATAGTGGCCGTCGTAGCGGCGGTACAGGATCCGGCCACGCCCGTCGCCGGGGTCGGTGTGGAACACGAAGGGCCAGCAGGTCAGCCAGAGTTGGCGGGCCGCTTCGAGGACGTCCAGCCGGGGCGCCGGGTGCGCGCTCTCCGTCAGCGGCAGGCCCGAGCCGCCGAGCCGGGCGGTGGAATGGGCCCGGACCAGCCGGAATCCCCCGCTCGCGGGCGTCCGGTGGACCACGCTGTCCTGGCCGGTCAGCACGTCCGAGAAGAAGTGGAACCGGTGGTCCAGGGCCAGCATCTCCCGCACCGCCTGCTCGGGTGTGTGCCGGGCGAGGAGCACCGACTTCCGCCGGACGATCCGCCGTTCGGCGAGCGGGCGCGAGGCGTACTGGGGGCGGTAGGAGCTCTCGTACGCCGTCGCGAGCCCGATGTCGCCCAGCTCGCGCAGCCGGACGGCGCGCCCGGCGAGGGTGCCGAGCGCCAGGTCGACCGCCTCCCGGACGGTCACGGCGGCCAGTTCCACCCGGACCCGACCCACGCCCGCCAGGTCCAGCGCGGCCTGGGCGACGGCGGGCCTGGTCACCGACCGGTCGCGCGGCCGGGTGAGCCGGAGCCGGGCGGCGTGCGCGTCCGGTCCGAGGTCCGCGATCAGCGCCAGGCACCGGCTCCGGGCGTACTCCGCGTCCTCGCGGGGCAGTTCGCCCCGGATCTCCACCCGGACGTCGAGGGCGGGCCGGTGGCGCAGACGGGTCATCAGGGGATCCTCCTCGGTTCGGCACCATGCTGGACCCGCGCGCACCCTCCCGCCGAGGGCCGAAAGGCCCTGCCCACCTGGCAGGACGACCCGCGCGGACCCGAACGGTTCGTCCTTCGGCGGAGTCGCCCGCGACCGTCCGGGCGACCCCATCGGGACGCCACGCGTACACCTTGAGGACACTCCACCGATGGGGTGATCCACCCGGGTACGGCGCAACGCTCGCGGGACCGGCGCGTTTCCCATGGCGTGCGCCCTCTGGCAGCGGCGCGCGCGGGGTCCGCGTCGACCGGCCCCGGAACCCGGCTGTCGCGGCGGCGGCTCCGGTGGTAACGCAACGCCGGGCCGTTCGACCGGTCCGACACCGACCGGTCGCGCCGGACCGTCCCACCGGTCCGCCCCCCCGGTCCATCTGGTGAGAGGTGATGTCATGATCCTGACGAACGAGACCCGCAGACCGCCCGCCCCGCCCAGAACCCCCGCGGCAGGGCCCCGCCGAGCGGTCGTTCCCCCGCTCGCCCCCGGCGCACTGCCCGGGCTCGGCCACGCCCCGGCGCTGCTGCGGGACCCGCTCGGCTTCCTCGGCTCCCTCTCGCGGTACGGCGATGTGGTCCGGATCCGCCTCGGCCCGCGCACGGTCTGCGTCGTCACCGACGCCGGACTCGTCCACACGCTGCTGGTCGCACTCGCCCACGACTGCCCGCGCGGCGCCGTCCAGGACACCCTCAAGACGGCCTTCGGCGACGGCCTACTGATGTCCGAGGGCCGCGCCCACCGCGACCGCCGCCGGATCATCCAGCCCGCCTTCGGCCCGGACCGGATGGCCGACTACCTGGCCGTCATGCACCGGGTCACCGAGGAACGGGCCGACCGCTGGCACCCCGGCCAGGTCCTCGACGTGGCCAAGGAGATGAACCACCTCGCGCTGGAGATCGTCACCCGCGCGCTGTTCGACGCCCGGCTGAGCGAGGACGCCACCCTGGCCTTCCACCGCGCCCTGCCCGACCTGGTGAAGGGGCAGATCGTCCAGTCCCTCTACCCGCACCCGGCGCTCGCCCGGCTGCCGCTGCCGGTCAACCGGCGCTTCGACGCCGCCGTCCGGGTGCTCAACCGCGTCGTCGACCAGGCCGTCAACGGCACCGCGCCCGGCGGCCGCTACGGCGCGCACAGCGGGCCCGACGGGGCCGGAAGGCCCGGCGGGTCCGGAAGGCCCGGCGGGTCCGGCGGGCGCGGCACCGGCGCGGCCGGTGGCGGGGGCGCGAGCGGCTGCCCGATGAGCGGGGACGGGGCCCGGCGCCCCACCCTGCCCGCCCTGCTGCGCGCCGCCGTCGACCCCGCCACCGGCCGGCCGCTCACCGAGGCGGACGTCCGCTCCGAGGCGATCACCATGTTCGGCGCGGGCACCGAAACCGTCTCCACCACGCTGACCTGGCTGATCGACGAACTGGTCCGGCACCCTCACATCGAAGCCCGCGTCCTGGCCGAGTTGGACGAGCACCTCCCGGCCGGGACGGTGCCCACCCCGGAAGCCCTCGCCCGGCTCCCCTACACCCGTGCCGTCACCCAGGAGGTCGTCCGGCTGCACGCGCCGAACGCCTTCCTGATGCGCACCGCGCGCGTCCCGGTCACGCTCGGCGCCTACCGGATCCCGGCCGGCACCGAACTGCTCTACAGCCTCACCGCCGTCCACCGCGACCCCGCGCTCCACCCGGACCCGCTCCGGTTCGACCCCGGCCGCTGGTACGACGCCGACGGGGCGGAGGGAACGGGCACCGGCGGTACCGCCGCGGCCCGCCAGGCCTTCCTCCCGTTCGGCGCCGGCAAGCACAAGTGCATCGGCGAGGCCTTCGCCTGGGCCGAGTTGACCGTGGCGACCGCCGCCATCCTGCGCCGCTGGCGCCCGACGGCCGTCCCCAACGCGCGGGCCCGCGAGGTCGTCTGGACGACCGTCCAGGCCCAGGGCCTGCGGGTGCGGCTCGCGCCGCGCGGCGGCAACCGGACCGCGCACGCCCCCGGCGCGCGCCGCACCCCCGCGCCTGGCGGCCGGGACGACGCTCCGGCCCGGTGCCTGCCGATCGCCGGCCCGCGCCGGTCGACCCTGCTGCCCGCCCGGTCGACCGTACTGCCCGGCCGGTCCGCGCCCGGCCGCTCGTACCCGGCGGCGCTACACACCACCGCCCTGCGGACCGCCGCCCGGACGGTCGCCCGCACCGCTTCGCGCACGGCTTCGCGCGCCTCCGATGCGCGGACCGCTTCACGCGCTTCCACTTCACGCACCGCCGATTCGCGCGCCTCCGATGCGCGGACCTCTGATTCACGCACCGTGTCGCGCACCGGCGACCGAACGGGCCCGCGTCCCCGCGGCGGGGGAGGTGGCGGCGAGGCCCTCGCTCCGGGCGCGGGCACCGTCCGGCCCCTCGCCTCCCCCCGGCACCTCGTCCTCCTCGGGCCCGCCACCGCCGTCCCCCGGCCCGCACCGTCCCCCCGCACCGCGCCGTCGCCCCGACCGGCAGGCCACACCGACACGGTCGTCCCCCCGCTCCTCCGGCCCGGCACCGAGGAGGTCCGCACCCCGGCCGAGCTGACCGCCGCCACCGCCCGGCACGGCGACTGGGCGCTCGCCCGCGGCCTGCTCGCCCCGGCCGACCTCGCCCACTACCAGTCCTACGCGCTGCCCGAGCTGATCGGCCACGCCTACCCCCGCGCCCGCGGCGCGGAACTGGACCTGCTGGTCGACATCCTGGGCTGGTTCACCATCCTCGACGACCGCTTCGACGGCCCGCCGGGACGGGACCCGGCCGAGGCCCGCGCCATCGTCGGACCACTGCTCGCCGTCATGGCCGGCCGCCCCGTCCCGGTCGGCGGCTCCAACACCCATCTGCTCGACGCCTGGCGGGAACTGTGGCAGCGCCAGACCGCCCCCATGTCACCGGAGTGGCGCCGGCGCACCGCTGACGAATGGCGCTCCTGCCTGGAGACCTTCCTCGCCGAGACCGCCCACCGGGCCGCGCGCACCCACCCCGACCTCGCCGAGACCGTCCGGCTGCGCCGCCATGCCAGCTGCCTCTATCCGTTCATGGGCATACTGGAGCACGTCCACGGCGGCGAGGCACCGGCCGCCCTGCACCGGGACCCCGCGCTGCACCGCCTGCGCGCGAACACCGCCGACGTGGCGACCCTGATCAACGACCTGTACTCGGCCGACCGCGAGGAACGCCAGCAGGTCGCGGCCTTCAACACCGTGCTCACCCTGCAACGGGTCCGCGGCTGCACCCGGGCCCGGGCGGTCCGCTCCGTCGGGACGAGGATCGCCCGGCTGACCGCGGAGAGCGAGTCGCTGCGCCGCCGGCTGCTGCTCCGCCACCCGGAGGGCGGCTGGTACCTCCACGGCACCCGGGAACTCGTCGAGGGCGTCCACGCCTGGACCAGCACCAGCCGCCGCTACACCGGCGAGGACGCCGCGCGCTGATGCCGATGCCGAGCCCGGGCGGGCCGGGTCACTTCCGGTCGCCGAGGGCGAACAGCAGCAGGACGAAGCCGGCGAACAGGTGCGTGGCGAAGATGTAGATGCCCGCCCGGATCAGCATCGCCCGGCGCCGGGCCTTCTCCTCCAGCGTCGCCCGCTTGTTCGAGGTGCCGTCGCCGCTCGTGCTGCCGTCCGGGCTCGTGGTCCCGTTGCTCGGCGTGGTCCCGTCCGGGCTCATCGGTGGCCCGCCGGGGTCGCGGGGGCCTCGGGCGCGCGCAGCTCGCCGAGCAGCGCGTCCTGGTCGGTGATCAGCTCGGTCAGGATCCGCCGGGCGGCCCGCAGCAGCTCGGCGACGTCCGGTGTGCTGAGGGCGTAGACGACGGTGTTGCCCTCGCGGGTCGCGGTGACCAGCTGGGTCCGGCGCAGGACGGAGAGCTGCTGGGAAAGGTTGGAGGGCTCGATCCGGATCTCGGCCAGCAGCTCGCGCACCGGTCGCGGTCCGTTCTGGAGCAGTTCCAGGACACGGATTCGGACCGGGTGTCCGAGCGTCCGGAAGAACTCCGCTTTCGCCTGGTAGAGCGGGACCGGCATCGTCCGTTCTCTCCTGCGGGTCGGGGATGGGTTCGTTCGCCGCCTGGCGGCGTGAAGCATCATCCTTGCGGATGAAGATTTCTTCAAGTCGTCATCACCGAACACGGAAAGCGGACGCAGAGCGGAGTGAAAGCCGCGGGACGCAGCGGGCACGGAGAGACCACAGTGCGGGCCCGGGATCCAGGGATCCCGGGCCCGCACCGCCCTACCGGGCGGGTGTCATCAACACGGCACCACAACGTCGACGGTCACCGGAACGGGATTCCACGGGTAGGCGGCGGCAGCGAAGGTGCCGTGCACGGTGGAGCCGCACGGAACGGTGCCGCCGACGCCGCGCAGCTGCACGGTGTTGGCGGTGAAGCGGGTGTACCCGCTGATCGAGCCGAGCGACGCGCCGCCGACGACCTGGCCGGACAGGCTGGTGAGCAGCTCGACGGTCTGCGGCCACGGGGTGCCGGGGCTCGGCGGGGCGGCCAGGCTGATCTGCCCGTACAGCTGGACGTTGTTGCCGGTGACCTCGGCGCACGCCCGGGTCGACAGACCGGCCTGCAGGCTGTAGGCGCCGCAGGTGGTGGTGGTGCCGATGGGGCCCGTGGTGGTCTGGGCCGCGCCCGCCTCGGCCGGCACGGCCAGCAGGGCCGCCGCGCCGACGATCCCGGCCGCGGTCAGGGTGAGTCGGTTCATCCGCATGTCCGCTCCTCCTCTTCTCTCTTTGACTGCAAGGAATCAGCATCACCACATGTGACATTTCACATGTGGCATGGCGCAAGACTTTCATGCGATTCCAATGCAGGAAAGGGCCGAGATCCGAACACTCGATGATCAGACTGGAAACTGGCCTTCGATGGCGTGATTTTCGGTCTTCGCTGGCTTGAATCACTACTCGCCCAGCGGCAATCGGCCAGTACTCAGCCGCTGGGCGCTCTCGATCGCCATGTCCATGAACGAGAGCGCGTCGGCCCGCCGGGTGAACGGGTTCGGATAGTGGGAGCGACGCCGCCCACCGTCCCGGATCCGCAGGCACTCGTCCACGATCCGGTACCACCGCTCGTCGAACACCGCCCGGGCGTACTCGCCGGCCCCGCGCTTCGAGGCGATCCGCCCGGTGGCCAGCGTGTAGTGCGCACGGCTCACCCCGAGCACCCCGTGGGCCGGGCCCGCCCCGTTCAGCAGGGCCAGCCCCGACCGAGAGGCGAGCCGCGAGGAGCGCCGCCGCCACGGGCGCCAGTACTCCTCCAGACTTCCGGCCGTCCAGACCGCGAGCTCCCCCGGCCCGGTGTCGATCATCAGCTCCTGCGCCCGTGGACCACAGAGCGTGACGCCGTGCCGCGCCAGGGTGTGCCAGAGCGCCGGTGTGCGGTCGGTTCTCACCCGGTGCCGGACCGTCCCGCCGAACACATGCGCTCCCGGCGCCGCCTGCGCGGGCGGGCCCGCGAGTTCGTGCCAGGTCAGATAGGGGCCATCGAACGCGGGGCGCGGATAACGGGCGGCCAGCCGGGCGTGCGCGCGCTCCAGCCCCGCGAGCTGCGCCGCCGTCACCGGATCGGCGGACACGGCCACGAAGTCGATGTTGCTCCGCGCCGGGTGGAAGTCCCCCAGCGCGGTCGAACCGACCACGTAGAGGCCCTCGACCAGCCCGGGTGCGGCGGCGTCGACCAGGGTCAGGTAGGCGTCGGCGATCTCGTGTACGAGAGGGTGCACAGTCACGGCGGCAAGCCTGCCATCCGGATGACCCTCCGTGTCCGCTCGTTTCCGCTAAGGATCGGCGCGTGTTGGTCAGCTGTGCACCCTCTTCGCGCCACCCTCACTCCCTTTCGCGCCACCCCCTCGCCACCCTCGCCACCCGCGCCACCCCGGGTGGGAGCGGGCGGGCAGGGGTGGCAGGGGGCGGGTGGTCGCCCGGCGGGCGCCGGTGAACGGGCACGGTGAACGGGCACCGGGGCACGAGAAATGGGGCGCGCAGGGACGTGCGGCTTCAGGGGCGCGGGGCGCGCAGGGCGCGCGGGTTCAGGGTCGGCCGAGGGAAGTACGGAGGGTGTCGACGCGGCCGACGGCGCCGCTGAACTCCCCGGCGTCCAGGCGGCCGTCGTCGAGGGCGACGGCGAGGGCCTCGGCGGCGGCGTCGCCCTGCTGGATGTCGCGGGCGGAGCACAGCAGGAGGTCCATGCCCGCCCGGGCCGCGGCGACCGCCCGTTCCCCGGTGTCCCCGAAGGCGGCGAGCGCCCCGGCCTCCAGGGCGTCGGTGACGGTCACCCCGCGGAACCGGAGCCGCCCGCGCAGCTCGCCCTGGACGACGGCGCTCGACAGTCCGGCCGGGCGGTCGGCGTCGAGGGCCGGATAGACCGCCCAGGAGGTCATCACCAGTCGGACCCCGCCGGCAATGGCAGCACGGTAGGGCTCCTCGCCCCGCGCCCGGAGCTCGGCCAGCGGGACCGGCAGGACGACCGGACGCTCGTCGGTGTTCTCCTCCCGCGCCGCGGCACCGAGGCCGGGGAAGTGCTTGGCGGTGGCGGCCACCCCCAACTGCTGCTGGGCGGTGAGGAAGGCGGCGCCCAACTCGGCCACCACCTCGGGCTTTCCGCTGTACGACCGTCCGAAGTGGTCGATGAAGTTGTCCGGTGCGTCGAAGACGTCGAGTACGGGCGCGAGGTTGACGTTCAGGCCCGCGTCGGCCAGGGTGCCGGCCGCTCCCGCGCCGGACCGGGCCGCGTCCCCGGCCGGGTCGGCGGCTGCGCCGGTCTGCCGGGCCGAGTGGACCGGCGCCCCGGGCAACCGACGGACCTTCCCGCCCTCCTGGTCGGTCATCAGCAACAGCGGTGCGCCGGACGGCGATTGCTGCGCCGCAGCCTTCAACAGATCCACCGCCAGCTGGAGTTGCTCGGGCGACGGGGCGTTCTCCTTGAACAGGATGACGCCGGCGGCGCGCCCCGCCCGGATGGTGTCGAGCAGTTCGGGCGGAGGGGTGTCGCCCGGGTAGGAGTAGACGATCCGACGCCCGGCGAGCCGGAGCGAAGCGGTGGTGGGCACGGTGGTCCTCCCGGTGGGAGTCGGGCTCGCCGGGGTCGTCCCGACGGTGCCGGTGGCGGTCCCGGGGTCGCTGCCGGTGCCGGGGGCGGCGGGGGGCGCCTGTACGACCAGGGGCGCGACCGGGCCGAGCACGGTCGCCGGGCCCACCGCCGCCAGCAGCAGCGCCAGGAGCGCGAAGCGGACCGGCCGACCGGGCGTCCGGCGGGTGCTGCGGAGTGACGGGCGGGGCATGGGGCGTCCACGGCGGGGCGTCGACATCCGGCCTCCCTCGGTCGGTCGGGGTCCGGGCCGGTCGGGCGAGCCGGTCGGGCGTGCAGGTCCCGGAACGGCCAGGATCGTCGATCGGTGCGCGGGAGTCGACGGGTTCGACCGCGGACACGCCGCCGGTGCCGCGGACACCGGGACCGGACGGCGTAACAGCAGCAGCCTCACCCCGGGACCGGGGGTCCCGCCTCCCGGAGCAGCCGTCCGAGGACGGCGATGCCCTCCTCGATCTCGCCCGGCGTGCCGGCCGCGTACCCGAGGACCAGCCCCGGCGGGTGCGGCAGCCGGGCGTGCCAGGACAGCGGGTGCACCTTCACCCCGTGGGCCAGCGCCGCCCCCGCGAGCTCGGTGTCGGTGCAGGGCAGACCGTCCGGGAAGGTGAGCATGAGGTGCAGCCCGGCCGCCGCGCCGTGGACCGCGGCGCCGGGCAGATGGGCGGCGACGGCGGCGGTCGTCGCGTCACGTCGGCGCCGGTGGCGGGTGCGCTGCAGTCGGAGGTGGCGCTCCAGGGCGCCCGATTCCATCAGGTGGGCGAGGACCAGTTGCGGAAGCGCGGCGTTGCCGAGGTCGCTGAGCCGCTTGGCGTCCACCAGCGCGTCCCGGTAGCGGGTGGGCGCGAGCACCCAACCGGTGCGCAGCGCGGGGGCGAGCAGCTTGGAGACGCTGCCCAGGTAGAGGACCTGTTCGGGGAGGACACCGCGCAGGGCGGGCACGGGCGGGCGGTCGTAGCGGTGTTCGGCGTCGTAGTCGTCCTCGATCACGAGCCCGCCGTCGGCCGCCCATTGGAGCAGTTCGCGCCGTCGGGCGCCGCCGAGCACCACGCCGGTCGGGAACTGGTGGGCGGGCGTCAGCAGCACGGCGCGGGCGCCGACGGCACGCAGCGCGTCCACCCGGATCCCCTCGGCGTCGACGGGGACGGGTGGGGTGTCGGTGATCCGGTGGCCGAGGTGCTGGCGGGTGCCGAGGGAGCCGGGGTCCTCGACGGCGACCACATCGAGGCCGTCCGCCCGGAGCACCTCGCCGACGAGGGCGAGCGCCTGGGCCGCCCCGGCGACGACGAGGATCTCGCCGGGGTCGGCGCGGATGCCGCGGTTGCGGGCCAGCCAGTCCGCGACGGCGCGACGCAGGGCGGGGGTGCCGCGCGGGTCACCGTAGCCGAAGTCCGGTGCGGCGAGGTCGCGCAGGACGGCTCGTTCGGCGCGCAGCCAGGCGGCGCGGGGGAAGGCGGCAAGGTCGGGGACGCCGGGTGTGAGGTCGATCCGGGCGGGGGCGGTACGGAGGGAGTCGAAGACGGTCGTGGCGGGTACGCCGTCGAACGGCGAGGCGGGCGCGGGGCCGGTGACGGCGGGTTCGCGGCGGGCGGGTTCGGGGCGGGTGCTTCTGGGGCGAGCGGCCGTCGACCGGCCTGTCGTCGGTCGGGCAGCCGTCGACCGGGCGGCCGTCGGCGGGGGTGTCGGCACGGTCTCCGGGGCGAACTGGTCGACCACGACGGTGCCGCCCCGGCCCAGGCCCGCGATCCGCCCCTCCTCGGCGAGGCGGCGGTAGGCGTCCGTCACCACGCCGCGCGAGACCCGCAGGTCGGCGGCGAGCACCCGGGTGGCGGGCAGCCGGCTGCCGACGGGGAGCCGACCGTCATCGATCGCCTCCCGGAGCCGACGCGCCAGCC
>NZ_JZWY01000591.1:0-7430 GCF_000966955.1 Streptomyces sp. NRRL S-495 | reverse complement strand
CCGTCATCGATCGCCTCCCGGAGCCGACGCGCCAGCCGGAGCCGACGCGCCAGCCAGTCCGCGAGTCCACCGGCGGGCGCCTGCCCGGGGTCGAGCTGGAGGAAGTCCGCACCCGCCGTTCTGGACCTGTCGATCGAATGATCATTGGACCTGTGCACCGGTCCATTGTGCCGGGAGGGTGAAGACATGACGACCACCACCGCCTCCGCCGCTTCCCCTTCGTCCCCTTCCCCGTCACACCCCGACCAGGCCTATGTGCACGGCTACTCCCCCGCCGAGGCCCGCCGCCTGGGCGACCAGGCCGACACCCTCGCCGGACTGCTGCACGCCGGTACGGCGTACCCGCCCGGCAGCCGGGTCCTGGAGGCCGGCTGCGGGGTCGGCGCCCAGACGGTGCACCTGCTGGAGGCCAGCCCGGGCCTGCTGCTGACGGCCACCGACATCTCCGCCGACTCGCTGGCCCGGGCCCGGGCCCGGGTCGCGGAACAACTGCCGGAGGCCCAGGTCTCCTGGCACCACGGCGATCTGCACCGACTCCCCTTTCCCGACGGTTCGTTCGACCACCTCTTCGTCTGCTTCGTGCTGGAACACCTCGCCGACCCGGCGGCGGCGCTGACGGCACTGCGCCGGGTCCTGCGCCCGGGCGGCACCATCACGGTGATCGAGGGCGACCACGGCTCGGCGTTCTTCCACCCCCGCGGCGAGGCCGCGCAGCGGGTCGTCGGCCACCTGGTCCGGCTCCAGGCGGACGGCGGCGGGGACAGCCTGGTCGGGCGGCGGCTGTACCCGCTGCTCGCCGGAGCCGGGTTCCGGGACGTCTCGGTCGCCCCGCGCACGGTGTACGCGGACGGCGGCCGGCCCGAGCTGGCCGAGGGGTTCACCCGGCGCACCTTCGTCGCGATGGTCGAGGCGGTCCGCGCCGACGCGCTCGCGGCCGGCCTCGACACGGCCGAGGAATTCGACCGCGGCGTCGCCGAGCTGCGCCGCACGGCCGAGCCGGACGGGTCGTTCCACTACACGTTCTTCAAGGCGGTGGCGGTCAACCCGTGACCGGCCGTCGGCGGTGCGGCGGGCTCACTCCGGGTCGTCCCCGAGGGTGCCGAGGAGGGTGCGCAGGGCGGCGACGAAGGCGGCGGTCCTCGGCTCGTCGAGGTCGCCCAGGATGCGGCGCTCGGTCGCCAGGTGGTCCGGCAGGGCACGGTCGATCAGGGCATATCCCTCCTCGGTGAGCTCGACCTCGCGGCTCCGGCCGTCGGAGCCGCTCGGGGTACGGGTGACCAGGCCGCGCGCCTCCAGCCGGTCGAGGCGCTGGCTGATCGCCCCGGAGGTGACCATCGCGCACTGCATCAGCATGGTCGGGGTGAGCCGGTACGGCGGGCCGCTGCGGCGCAGGGTGGCGAGTACGTCGAAGGAGGCGAAGTCGAGGTCGTGCCGGGCGAAGGTCTCCTTCAGCTCGGCGTCGACCAGTCGGGACAACCGCTTGAGGCGGCCGATCACCTCCATCGGCGAGACATCCAGGTCGGGGCGCTCGGCACCCCACTGCTGCACGATCCGGTCCACATGATCCACGCGCTCTGCCATGCCTCCAGACTAAACGATGCCTTAGCGGTGAGATACCTCACAGCACCCACCCTTCGGCCGGGCCTTGCGGAGATTCCTTAGCGCTGAGATATATTGGCTTAGTGCTAAGGAATCGACTCGCCGTCGTGCTGCTGACCGCCCTCGCCCCCGCCATCTGGGGCTCCACCTACCTCGTCACCACCGAACTGCTGCCGCCGGGGCGCCCGCTGCTCGCCGGCGTGCTGCGCGCCCTGCCCGCCGGACTGCTGCTGATCGCCCTCACCCGCCGCCTGCCGAGCGGCAGTTGGTGGTGGCGCTCGCTGATCCTCGGCGCCCTGAACATCGGAGCCTTCTTCGCCCTCCTCTTCGTCGCCGCGTACCGGCTTCCAGGCGGGGTCGCCGCCACCGTCGGCGCCGTGCAGCCGCTGATCGCCGCCGGCCTCTCGGCCGCCCTGCTCGGCGACCGGCTCTCGCTGCGCACCCTCCTCTCCGGCATAGCCGGGGTGGCCGGCGTCAGCCTGCTGGTCCTGCGTGCCGGCGCCCAGTTGGACGCCCTCGGCATCGTGGCCGCACTGGGCGGCGCGGTGGTGATGGCGACCGGTGTCGTCCTCTCCAAGCGCTGGACGTCACCGGCGCCGCTGCTCGCCACCACCGGATGGCAGCTCACCGCCGGCGGACTGCTGCTCCTCCCGGTCGCCTTCCTGGTCGAGGGACCGCCCCCGTCCCACCTCACCGGCGCCAACCTGCTCGGCTACGGCTACCTGAGCCTCATCGGCGCAGCCGTCGCGTACGCGCTCTGGTTCCGCGGCATCCGTGCCCTCCCTCCGACCTCGGTCACCTTCCTCGGGCTGCTCAGCCCCGTGGTCGCCACCGCTCTCGGCTGGCTCGTCCTCGGCCAGGACCTCTCGCCCGTCCAGGCCCTCGGCGCGCTGATCGTGCTCGGCTCCCTCGTCGCCGCCCAGACCCAGCGCCCGCGCACCCTGTCGAAGACGGTGACCGACCCGCCGACCGGCGTACTCTCCGACGACAGCGGTCGACCGACCAACGGCCGCGCCCGCCAGTCCGTCTGACCGGGCGACCGGCCCACCTCCTTCCCATCGCTCTCGATCCGTCCGACCCGTCCCCAGGAGAAGCACTCATGAACATCACCGTCTTCGGCGCCACCGGCAACGTCGGCAGCCGGGTCGTGGCCGAGGCCGTCGCCCGCGGCCACCAGGTCACCGCCGTGCTGCGCGACCCCCACCGCCCGCACCCGTTCCCCGCCACCGTCCGGATCGCCACCGGGGACGCCCGCGACCCCGAGGACGTCCGCCGCCTCGCCGCCGGCCAGGACCTGCTGGTCACGGCCACCCGCCCGGCCCCCGGGCGGGAGGACGAACTGGCCGTCGCCACCAAGGGTCTGCTCTCCGGACTGGCCGGAACCGGCGTCCGACTTCTGGTCGTCGGCGGCGCCGGAAGCCTCACCCTGCCCGGCGGCAGCGTCACCCTCGCCGACTCCCCGGACTTCCCCGCCGCCCTGCTGCCCATCGCCAACGCCTGCGGCGAGCAGCTCTCCCTCTACCTCACCGAGACCGAGGTCGACTGGACCTACCTCAGCCCCTCCGCCCTCCTCGCACCGGGCGAGCGCACCGGACGCTTCCGGCTCGGCCGCGACGAACTCCTCGTCGACGCCGACGGCACCTCGACCATCTCCATGGAGGACCTCGCCGTCGCCCTCCTCGACGAGGCCGAGCGGCCCGCCCACCGCCGCACCCGCTTCACCGCCGGCTACTGAGTGCCGCCCACCGGCTTGCTTCCCCCCACCCTCTCCGCCCGAAACACCCCATCACCGACATGGTGGAGTGTTTCGGGCGGAGAGGCATGACGTCACGTCAACTACTCAATGGGACAGTGACCATGGGAAGTGCGTGGCGGTACCGGGCAACCGGGTCGGGGTGGTGCAGGCACCACCGGAAAGACGGGTGCACGCCTGATCGACCACGATCGATCCAACCGTCAGGATCGTGCCATGACCACACGAGACCTGACCCGCACCACCGGCACCCCTACCACCGGCGCCGACACCCGAAGCCGCCGAAGCCGCCGCACCGCGCTCGGCGGGCGCACCGCCGCACTGCTCACCCTCCTCGCCCTCGCCTCCGCGACCGGTACCGCCGGTGCCGTCGCGGCACCCACCGGGGCGGCCGCCCCCGCCGTCCCCGCCCGCTACGCCCACCAGCAACTCACCTGGCAGCCCTGTACGGAGGAGGCCACGCTGGAGTGCGCCACCATGGCCGCACCCAGGGACTGGCACCATCCGGGCCGCGGCCCGGACATCACCGTCGCGGTCTCCCGGCACCGCGCGACCGATCCGGCCCGGCGGATCGGCACCCTGCTCACGGCCGCAGGCGGCCCCGGCGGCCAGGGGCTGCTCCGCCCGGCGGACCACGTGCGCAACGCGCCCGCCCTCGGCGCCTCCTACGACATCATCGGCTTCGACCAGCGCGGCGTCGGCCACAGCACCCGGGCCGTCTGCCAGACCCCCGAGGAGTTCCGCTCCTTCTTCTCCGGGGACTTCCGCGACGACACCCCGGCCGACCGCGCCCGCGTGATCGCCAACTCGGCCGCCCTCGCTGCCAACTGCGAGCAGCGCAGCGGCGGCCTGCTGCCCTTCCTGACCACCGAGCAGACCGCACGGGACCTCGACCTGCTGCGCGCCCTCCTCCGCGAGCGCCGGATCAGCTACTACGGACCGTCCTACGCCAGGACCGTCCTACGCCACGATGATCGGCGCCTACTACGCGACGCTCTTCCCGCACCGGATCGAGCGGATGGTGCTGGACAGCAACATCGGCTTCGACGGCACCTGGGAGCGGTTCCAGCTGGGCCAGCCGATGAGCTTCCAGCGGCGCTTCGAGGAGGACTTCCTGCCGTGGCTCGCCGCCCGCGACGCCACCTACCACTACGGTACGACCCCCGCCGAGGCGAAGGCCCGCTGGGAGGCCCGCCGCGCCGCGCTGCGCGAGCACCCGATCGTCGACGGCCAACTCACCCTCGGGCCGAACCAGTTGGACAACGGCACCATCCAGGGCATCTACCGCGAGAACAACGGCTTCACCCTGCTGGCCACCGCACTGGCCGCGCTCGACGACTGGCCGGCCGCCGACCCGGCCGCCCGCACCACGGCCCGGCGGGTCTTCGGCGACTACCTCAGCCCGGAGTTCCTGGCCGAGTACTTCGCCGTCACCTGCAGCGACACCCCCTGGACCCGCGATCTCTCCCTCTGGGCCGCCCGGGGCGCCGAGAACACCGCCCGCTGGCCGCTGGTCGGGGCCCGCACCCTCGCCTTCTCCGCCGTCTGCGCCGCCTGGCCGACCCCGACCGCGCCCCGGGTCCGGGTCACCGGCGCGGGCCTGCCCCCCACCCTGATGCTGAACTCGGTGCACGACCCCGCGACCTACTACGAAGCCGCCCTCTCCGCCCACCGAGCCCTGCGCGGCTCCCGCCTGGTGACCGTCACCGACAACGGCGACCACGGCCAGTACCCCGGCCCCAATCCCTGCGTACGCACCGCCGTCGAGTCCTACCTCCTGACCGGCGCGGCCCCCGCCGGCGACCTCACCTGCCCCTCCCCCACGACATCCTGAACGCCCCGACGAGTGGTACGGCCGACCACGGTACGGTCCGCCGCCGGGTCTCCCCCCGGAGGACCCGGCGACGGCGCGCACGGCGGGTACGGGCGGCGGCCCGCCGATTCAGAGACTCAGGAGATCAGGGGACGAGGGGCTCGGGGGATCAGGGACTCAGGGGCGGTCCAGGGTGATGGAGTTGATCGGGGTGAGGTCGGCGTAGACGCCGGCCTGGGCGGCGATGTCGTAGCCGCAGCCGCCACCGTTGGAGCCGGTGCACAGGTGGGCGTGGGCCCCGCCGGACTGGTTGTTGAGCACCCAGTGCCAGCCGTACTGGTTGCGGAGGTTGTGCGGGCCGTAGCTGTAGAAGACATCGGTCGGCGGCCGGCTGGTGTCGGAGTCCTGGGGGTAGATGCAGACCGCCCCGTACGGACACCCGTCCCAGGAGCCGTCGGCCGCCTGGGCGCCGGAGCTCCCCATCGTGGTGACGGCGGCCGCCGCGAGGGCGAGCGCGGCGAAGGTGTGCATGATCTTGCGCATGGTGGTTCTCTCTCGGTTGCCGGTCCGGCCCGGATTCGGCCGGTGTTCAGCAGCGTAGGAAGCCGCCGCCCGCAGCGGTCCCTGACAAATGACAGGGTGGCGCGGGGCCCGCGCGCACGGCCGGGGCACACAAGCGGGGCGCGTTGCCGGGGCGCGGGTCAGCTCGGTGTCGCGAAGGTGTCGCAGCGGGCCGGGTCGCCGAAGCGGTAGCCGGCGGTGAACCAGGCCTTGCGCTGGTCCGAGGAGCCGTGCGTCCAGGTGTCCGGGTCGATCCGGCCGGTGGACTGCTTCTGGATCCGGTCGTCACCGACGGCCGCCGCCGCGTCCAGGCCCTGGGCGATGTCCTGATCGGTGAGAGTGCGGATCAGCGGCCGCCCGGTGGAAGCCTGCGGGGTGGTGGTGGCGTGGTGCGCCCAGACACCGGCGTAGCAGTCCGCCTGGAGTTCGAGCTTCACCGAGGCACTGTTCGCGCCCTGCCGGTCGCGGCCGACCTTCTGCATGGTGCCGGTCAGGTTCTGGATGTGGTGCCCGTACTCGTGCGCGACGACATAGGCCTCGGCGAACGGGCCGCCGGAGGCCCCGAAGCGGGTGGCCAGCTCGTCGAAGAAACCGAGGTCGAAGTAGGCCCGCCGGTCGGCCGGGCAGTAGAACGGGCCGACCGCCGAACTTGCCGCGCCGCAGCCGGTGGACACCCGCCCGGTGAACAGGACCGTCTCGGCGGGGCGGTAGGCCGCCCCGGACCGGGGCAACTGACCGCCCCAGTAGTCCTGGAGGCTGTTGGTGACGGCGACGATCCGGCAGTCCTGACGGCTGTTGGCGTCGGCACCGGTCCGGCAGACCTGCTGCACCTCGCCCGCCGTGGTGCCCCGGCCGGACCCGGCGCCCGCGTCTCCCCCACTGTCGGAGAGCCCGAGGACGCTCGGGTCGACACCGAAGAGCACCGCGATCAGGATGGCGATCAGACCGGCCGCACCGCCCCCGACGGCGACCTTCCCGCCGGGGATGCGGCGCCGGTCGTCGACCTGCGAGGTGTCGAGGTCACCCTGATCGTCGAACTGCATGCCTGCCGTCCCTTGTGGTGCCGACGGCGCCCCACGACGCCGCGCGGCCGACCACGGCCGCCCGGCCACGCTAACCGCTGGACCTGCCACCGCCGAGGAAGGACGCGCAGGTCAGAGGCGGTTCTCCGCCCTCCCCGGGCGAGGGACCGCCGAACGGACCGGCCCACCCCCGCCCGGCCCGCCACCACCCGGCCGCCACCCCGTCGGCGGTGCCGCCGGACCCACCCCGAGGCGGGTCCGGCGGCCGCCTATCGGGCGGCGGCCGGTGCCGGGGCGTACCCGGCCGGACGGGTGGTGAACGTGCCCCGGCCCTGGGTGCGGCTGCGCAGGGCGGTCGCGTAGCCGAACAGCTCGGCCAGCGGCACGACCGCCGTCACCGCCGTCGTCGCACCGTGCGGGTCCGAGCCCTGGACCCGGCCCCGGCGGGCGGCGAGGTCACCGAGGACCCCGCCCACCGCCTCCTGCGGCACGGTCACCGTCACCTCGACGACCGGTTCCAGCAGCACCATCCGGCAGGCGCGCATCGCGTCCCGCAGCGCCGTCCGCCCGGCGGTGCGGAAGGCGAGGTCCGAGGAGTCCTTGGTGTGGGTGGCCCCGTCGGTCAGGGTGACCCGCAGGCCGGTGACCGGGTGGCCGCCCAGCGGGCCCTCGGCGAGTGCGT
>NZ_JZWY01000590.1:0-7578 GCF_000966955.1 Streptomyces sp. NRRL S-495 | reverse complement strand
CGCCTCGACCGCCTGGACGTACTCCTTCGGCACCCGCCCGCCGGTCACGGTGGACGCGAACACGAAGCCCCCTCCCTCCTGCGCGCCGACCGGTCCGTCCAGCGGCGCCACGTCGATCACGACCTGGGCGAACTGGCCGGCGCCGCCGTCCTGCTTGACATGACGGTGGACGTGGCCGGTGACCCCGCGTTCGACCGTCTCCCGATGGGCGACCTGCGGGCGGCCGACGGTCACCTCCAGACCGTTGTGGTCACGGCGGATCTTCTCCACCGCCACCTCCAGGTGCAGTTCGCCCAGGCCCGAGAGCACCCGCTGCCCGGTCTCCGGATCGGTGCGGACGACCAGCGACGGGTCCTCCTCCGCGAGCCGGGCCAGCGCGACCGCCAGCCGGTCGGTGTCGACCGAGCGCCGCGCCTCGACCGCGACCGTCACCACCGGCTCGGCGGTGACGGGTGGTTCGAGGACCAGCGGCGCGCCGGGCGCGCAGAGCGTGGCGCCCGTGCGCGCGGCCTTGACCCCGATCACCGCGACGATGTCCCCGGCGACCGCCGAGTCCGTCTCGGTGTGGCTGTCGGCCTGCACCCGCAGGATCCGGGCGATCCGTTCGGTCCGACCGGTCGTGGCGTCCAGCACGGTGTCCCCCTTTCGCAGTGTTCCGGTGTAGAGACGCAGATAGGTCAGACGGCCGGAGGCGGTGACGTTCACCTTGAACACCAGCGCGGTGAGCGGCCCGGCGGGATCGGTGGCCCGCTCCACCTCGGTGCCCTCCGTGCCCTCCGCACCGTCCGAACCCACGGAGCCCGCCGCACCCGCCGCACCCACGGCCGATCCACGCACCGCGGGAACGTCCAGCGGCGAGGGCAGGTAGGCCGTGACGGCGGCCAGCAGCGGTTCGACACCGCGGTTGCGGTAGGCCGATCCGCACAGCACGACCACGGCCTCGCCGCTGTGGGTGAGGTCCCGCAGCGCGGCGGCCAGGGTCGCGGTGGAGAGTGCCGTGTGCTCGTAGTACTCCTCCAGTGCGGCCGGATGGAGTCCGGCCACGGCCTCGTCCAGCCGTCGTCGCCGGTGCTCGGCCTCGGCCCGGAGCTCCTCCGGTACCGGCCCCTCCCGCAGGCCGTCCCGACCTGGGCCGTCGTCCCAGGTCAGAGCACGCATCGTCAGCAGGTCGACGACGCCGGTGAAGTCGCCCTCCCGCCCGACGGGCAGTTGGACGGCGAGCGGGACCGGGTGCAGCCGCTCCCGGATGGAGGCGACGGCCGCGTCCAGATCGGCGCCGGCCCGGTCCATCTTGTTGACGAAGGCGATCCGGGGCACGCCGTGCCGGTCGGCCTGGCGCCAGACGCTCTCGCTCTGCGGCTCCACCCCGGCGACGGCGTCGAACACCGCGACCGCCCCGTCCAGCACCCGCAGCGAGCGTTCGACCTCGTCGGCGAAGTCGACGTGCCCGGGGGTGTCGATGAGGTTGATCCGATGGCCGTCCCAGAGGCAGCTGACGGCGGCGGCGAAGATGGTGATGCCGCGTTCGCGCTCCTGCGGGTGGCAGTCGGTGACGGTGGTCCCGTCGTGGACCTCGCCGCGCTTGTGGGTCTCGCCGGCCAGGAAGAGGATCCGCTCGGTGACGGTGGTCTTGCCCGCGTCCACGTGGGCCAGGATGCCCAGGTTGCGGACGGTGGTGATGCCGGCCAGGACGGCGGCGGCAGCAGCGGTGGTGGTGACGGTGTTGTGCGTACGGCGGACGTCGGTGCGCATGGCCCGGTGCCTTTCGAGGTGGAGCGAGGTGCTGGGGCAGCGCGATTGCGGCGACGGCGCGCCCGGCCCTGTCGGTCCCACCCACGTCCGGCCCACCCACGATCCCGCCCCCGCCCCGCTCCGCGCAGCCTCGGCCGACAAGGGCACGGAGGCGGTCGAGCACCCGAGCAGACAGAACCCGGGACACACAGGGACACGGGCCCTCGGACGGGCAGAAGGAGACAGGAAGGCAGAGGAGCCGGAAGGCGGCGGACGACCGGAGGAGTGACCCGAGGTCAGCGGTGCGTCGCGCGGATCCGGTGCCGGCCGCGCAGCGGGCACCGGAGGGAGGAGGACACCAGGATCACCTCGTACCGGGACGAGGGGACGACGGCAGCGGTGCGGTGTCGCACGACCGGTCCTCCCTCAACTCATCACGGCGCGCACCGCCACCGGAACCACGGCGGTGCGTCTCTGGATGCCGAGTGTAGGGAGCGGACCGCCTCCGGGTCACGTGGTTTTCCCGATTCGCCCCCACGCCGCTCGGTGGGGCACCGACCGTGTGACAACCGGGTCCTGATTCTGCAACAGCACCGCGTACGGACCGATCGGCGCGCCTAGGCTCCGCCGCATGAGTCTTTCAACGACCGACGTCGCCGCCGCCGGTGCGGCCTGGGTGTGGACACCGGACGACGCCGAGGTGGTCGAAACCGCCGAGTACACGATCCTGCGACTGCCCGAACATGTCGCCTTCGACCTCTCGGTGGTCTCCTTCACCCCGGCAGGACCGCTCCCCGCGGCCGTCGACGCGGTCCTCGACCGGGCCCGCGCCTTCGGACCGCCGATCCTGGACTGGCAGGTGCTGGTCGGCTCCCCGGCCGGTCTGGCCGCCGAACTCGCGGCCCGGGGCGGCCGGGTGAAACTCGGCCTGGAACTCCTGGCCGCGGACCTGAGCGAGGGCGCGCCCCCGCTGCGGCCGCCGACGGTGGACGCGTCGCTGCGTTGGGCGACGGACTTCGCGACGGCGCGGGACGCGGCGGCGGTCGAGGTCACCGGGTTCGGCGGCGCGCTCCCGCCCGAGGAGCGGATCGAAGCAACCGCGGCGAAGGTCGCGAAGTCCCTTCCGGTCGGCGAGGGCGGCACGGTCGTCGCCTACGTGGACGGCGAACCGGCCGGTTGCGGCGGCGTCTCGATCGTGGACGGGGTCGCACGGCTGACGGGCGGAGTGGTCGCACCGCCCTGGCGGGGCCGGGGCTTGTACCGGGCGGTGCTCGCCGCCCGGCTCTCATACGCGGCGACGCACGGCGCGACGATGGCCCTGGTCAAGGCCAACAGCACGACGTCCGGCCCGATCCTGCGCAGGACCGGATTCACGGCCTTCGGACCGGAACCCGTCTACGCCATCCCCCTGCACTGAAGACCCCGTACCCGCCGGAGCACCACCACCGGAGGGAACCACCCCGCGCCTCCCGCGCGTCGAAGCGCGTGTGCGTCCGCACCGGCCGCCCGCCACGGCAGTGCGGAGTCGGAGGAGTTGGCGGAGTCGGCGGAATCCGGGGAGGCTCTCCAAGGTGTTGATCCCACTCGTCCTGCTGGTCGCCGGTGTCGGCCTGGTCCTCATGGGCGTCGACAAGCTGAACACCGCCGAGCCCACCTGCTACGGCCGGCCCATGTCACCCGGCGACATCTGCCACGTCAAGGTGAAGGGCTCCTTCGGTGAAGGCATGGCGGAACCTCACGACACCACCTACCAGGAGCAGTTGGACAGTCTGACCAGCGGTGGCTGGACGGCGATCGGCTTCGGCGCCGTCCTGCTGGCACTCGCGGTCGTGATCACGATCTCCTGGACCGCCACCGCCGCCCGTCGGGACCGGGAGCACTGAGACCCGATCGCACTCCCGCCCTCCGTACCGCTCCCGGCCGCTCCCGGCCGCCCCCGCAGGGACGCGGATGCCCCCGCGGGAGCGGCCGGAGCGGCCTTCGACCGGTCCGGCCGAGCGGCGCCCGTCAGCCCTTCGCGGCCGCGTACGCGGTCTCGGCGGCGAAGCCCCAGCCCGGGGCGGCGTCCCAGGGCACCAGCAGCGCGTCGTCCGTGGCGTAGACGTAGCCGGCACCCCGGGCGAAGGCGGCGTCGAGGGCGGTGCGCATCGCGGCCCGGTCCGGGGTGTCGTACACCAGGTGCCAGAAGGCCGTGCCGCTGGCGTCGAGGGTCGCGCCGGAGTAGTAACCCGCGGTGGAGTTGAAGACGTTGCCGCCCAGCCAGGCGCCGGTGTAGTCGTCGTAGTCGCCCTCGAAGGTCACGAAGACGTCGGCCGTGCGGTGGCCGGGTTCGAGGTAGCAGTCGGCGACGGCGGTGCCCGGGTTGTTCACCACCAGGTCCTGGGCCTGCGGGGCGACGGAGTAGACGGTCTCCTGGACGTAGCGGCGCAGGTCCGCGTAGTAGTCGCGGGCGGTGTTGCCCGGGCCGCAGTCGCGCCCGGTCTGGTCGAAGAAGATGCCGTCGACGTGCAGCCGGTGGTCGGCCGTCCTCAGGTAGTTGTCGACGACGGCGCGGACGGCGGACGGCGGGAGCGAGCCGTGGCCCGTGTCGACGTAGCCCAGCACCCGGGTGCCGGTGCCGTGCGCGGTGACCCCGGCGCGCAGCGCGTCGGCCTGCGCCTGCCAGGCCGCATCGAAGGGGGCGTAGCCGTTGGACGGGTTGAGGACGACGATCGACGGTGCCGGGCGGGCGCTTGCCGCACTGGCCAGCATGGGCTCGCCGGGCAGGACGTAGGCCGGAACGGCGACCTCCAGGCCGTGGGGTCTTTCGGCGGTCGCCGCGTCGGCCCCGCTGGGGGATGCCAGCGCGGCTGCGGTGAGCGCCGTGCCGGCCAGCAGGACGGGCAGGGTCTTGGTGAACGAACGCATCGGGTCCCTTGCTCGCAGAAGACGGGAAAGCCGGAGGGGGCTCCCCCGCGGCGCCCGGGCACGGTCCGTCCAGCCCCTCGCGCCCCGTCCCCTCCACCCGCCCCGGCCGGGTCGGGCGCTCCCATTCCTACCGGTCCGATCCGCTCCCGGTGGCCAACTTCTGGTGAACGCACGGAAGTTCGCGCAAGCACCGACGTCACTCGGGGCCGCTTCGAGCACTCCCGCCGCCACTGCCACCACCGTCACCGACGCCGCTCCCACCCCCTCCGGCCACACCTGCCGCCGCGACACGCCCGACGGACCGCCTACGACGCGAGCGCGACGGGCGGCCGAGCGGGCCACCCCCCGAACGACCCCCCGAACGGTCCTCCGAACCACCCCTCGAACCACCCCTCGAACCGCCACGCGAACCGCCCCCCGAAGCGCCACGCGGGCGGCCGAGCGCGACCCCCGCCAGCACCAGCAGCAGCCCGGCGAACTGCGGCGGGCCGAGCCGCTCGCCCGCCACCACGGTGCCGAGCAGCACACCGGTCAACGGATTGAGCAGCCCCAGCAGCCCGACCGTCCCCGCCGGCAGCCGGCGCAGGCCCGCGAACCAGGCGGCGAAGGCCAGCGCGGTCGCCACCACCGCGACATAGCCGAAGGCCGCCAGCTCGCGTCCGGCGGGCACCACGGGCGCGCCCTCGAACACCGCGGCCAGGGGCAGCAGGACGAGTCCGCCCGCCAGCAACTGCCAGGCGGTGGTGGCGAGGACGTCCGCCCCTTCGCGCCACCGGGCGGCCAGGACGTAGCCGAGCGAGGAGACCAGCATCGCCGCCGCCGAGGCGGCCAGGCCCGGCAGGCTGACCGGTTCGCTCCTGGTCAGCAGCATCAGCCCGACCCCGGCCAGGCCGACCAGGGCGCCGAGCAGGTGCGCCCGGGCGGGGCGGGCGGCGGTCAGCACCCAGGCCAGGAGCAGCATCGCGAGCGGCGAGGCCGCCATCACAGTGGAGGCGACACTGGTGGCCAAGGACTGCGAGGCGATGTAGAGCAGGACGAAGAATCCCGCCGTGTTGAGCAGCCCGAGAACGGCCGTCCGCCACCACCAGGCTCCCCGCGGCCGACGCGGACGCAGCGCGAACAGGAGCAGTCCGGCGGGCAAGGCCCGCAGGGCGGCTCCCCAGAGCGGGCGGTCCGCCGGGAGGAACTCGTGGGTGACGTAGTAGTTCGCACCCCACGCCACCGGCGCGACGGCGGTCAGCAGCACCCACCGAAAACTGGCTTCCATGGAAGCCAATATACCTTCCATGGAAGCTACTGCGCTAGGATGGAGCCATGGCACCCACGCCCACCGGCCCCGACCACGGCACCCCCACCGATCACACGTCCACCACCCCCGCCGCCACCGACGGCACAGCCACCGACCATGTGGCCACCATCCAGGCCGAGTGGCGCCGCGAACGGCCCGACCTCGACGTCTCCCCACAGGCGGTGATCGGACGCCTGCACCGCCTGTCCGGTCGGCTGACCGAGGAGCTCTGCCTGGTCTACGGCCGCTACGGCCTCGGCGAGGGCGAGTTCGACGTCCTCGCCGCACTCCGCCGGGCGGGCGCTCCGTTCGAACGGGCACCCGGGGAACTCGCCGCCCACACCATGGTCACCACCGGCGCCATGACCAAGCGGATCGACCGGCTGGAGCGGGCCGGCCTGGTCACCCGCCGCCGCAGCGAGGCCGACGGCCGAGGCCGGGTGGTGGCACTCACCGAAGCCGGCCGGCGGCTCTTCGACGAGGCGTTCACGGCACACATGCGCAACGAGCACCGCCTGTTGAGCGTCCTCACCCCCGAAGAGGCATCCGCCCTGGAGAGCCTCCTGACCACCTGGCAGCGCCGACTCGACCACCCCGAACCACCCCCGGCCGGCCACCCGCACCCCTGAGGAACCGTCCCGGCGACGACCGGAGACGCCGGATCACCAGGCCCCGGCCCCGGCCAGGTGTCCGGCGATAGGGTAGTCGGATGGTCACGGTACTGGTCAACGGGCTTCCCGGAGCGGGGAAGACCACGCTCGCGCGAGCGTTGGCGGCCGAGATGGGCCTTCCGCTCCTCAGCAAGGACGCGGTCAAGGAGACCCTGGCGGACACGCTGGCGGGCCTTCGGACGCCGGAGTGTCCCGACCACGAGTGGAGCCGGATCCTGGGAATTGCCGCCGGCGAGACCTTGTGGACGCTGCTCGGCGACGCCCGGGGCGATGCCGTGCTGGAGAGCCCCTGGTTGGCCCACCTGCGGCCGATCGTGCAGGCCGGCCTGCAACGCGCGGGTGTGGCCGAAGTGCGTGAGGTCTGGTGCGAGGTACCGCTGAACGTGGCCCGCCGCCGGTTCGCCGAGCGTCTGGCCGAACGGCACCCGGTGCATCCCGAACGCCTCGGCGGCTTCGGCGGGGACTGGGAGTTGTGGTCCCGCGGTGGCGAGCCGCTCGGGCTCGGAATCGTCCACCGCGTGGACACCACCGTCCCGGTCGACGTTCCGGCGCTGGCTGCCGCCCTCTCCAGGAAGCCCTGACCATCTACGGCGAACGGCGAACGGCGAACGTTCGCCAAGGACCTGTCGGCGAGGCCGAGGACAAGCGGGGGGAACCGCGGTCAACGAGCCTCATCACTTTGACGACTCAGGAGTGGAAGCATGTCCGAGTTCTCCGTGCGGGATTTCTACGACGAGTTGGCCCGTGACTACCACCTGATGTTCCGGGACTGGGACGCGAGCATGGCGTACCAGGCCGGGGTGCTGGGCGAGTTGGTCCGCCAGGGGCTCGGGCCCGGGCCGCAGCGGGTGCTGGACTGCTCGTGCGGGATCGGCACCCAGGCGATCGGGCTGGCCTCGGCCGGGCATCAGGTCGTCGGCAGCGACCTCAGTCCGGCCGCCGCCGCTCGGGCCGCGGCCGAGGCGGCGGCCAGGGGCAGCC
>NZ_JZWY01000589.1:0-967 GCF_000966955.1 Streptomyces sp. NRRL S-495 | reverse complement strand
TTGCGGCGGACATGCGCCGGCTGCCCTTCGCGGACGGGGCGTTCGATGCGATCGTCTGCGCGGACAACTCGCTGCCGCACCTGCTCTCCGGCGAGGACGTCCGGACCGCGCTGCTCGGTATGGGGCGGGTCCTCCGGGAGGACGGACTGCTGGTGGTCACCGTCCGGGACTACGACGAGGCGCGGCGGGCCAGACCGGCCACGACGCCTCCGCAGGTCTCGGAAACGAGCGAAGGCAAGGTGATCACCTTCCAGCTCTGGCACTGGCACGAGGACGGTGAGCGCTACGACCTGGAGCACTTCCAGCTCGTCCCCGCGGCGAACACCTGGGACGTCCGGGTCCGCCGGACCACCTACTGGGCGCTGACGCGCTCGCAGTTGACGGAGTTCGTGGCCGGGGCCGGCTTCACCGACATCAGCTGGCACGACCCGGAATCCAGCGGGTACTACCAGCCCGTGCTCACCGCCCGGCGCGGCGGTGCGGGCAGCGGTTCCGTTCCGCCCGGGAAATCCGGATGATCCGCCCGGATCCCGCACGATAGTGTCGTCGGATGCCGAAACGGACCTGGGAGCTCGTACTGCTCGGTGGCGCCTCCGGCGTCGGGAAGAGCGTGGCGGCCGCCCGGATCGCCGGGGCGACCGGCGCCTTCGTCGTGGAGTTCGACGACGTGGTCGCCGCCGTCCAGGAGCTCACCACCGCCGAACAGCACCCGGCCCTGCACCATTTCGACGGGCCCACGGCGCCCGAGCGGCCGGAGGACAGCTGGCCGCCCGGCCGCGTGCTGGAGCTGCAGATCGCCACCGCCGAGGCACTGGAGCCGGCCGCATTGGGCGTGGTGCGCAACCGGCTGACCGTCCCCGTCCCGGCCGTGGTCGAGGGCGACTACCTCACCCTCGCCGTGTGCGCCCGGGCGGTCGCCCTCGGGCGGGCGACGGGCCGGGACGTCCGGGCGGTGTTCCTGCACGAG
>NZ_JZWY01000588.1:0-6415 GCF_000966955.1 Streptomyces sp. NRRL S-495 | reverse complement strand
GTTCCTGCACGAGGGCGACGCGGACCGGATCGCCGCCAACTACGCGGCGCGCGAACCGGCGAGCGGCGACCAGACGGGGCGCGCCGAGGTCGGTGCCCGGTACTCGCACTGGCTCGCCGACGAGGCCCGCCGGTTCGCGCTCCCGGTGGTCGACTGCCGCCCGTGGAGCACCCTCGCCGACCGCCTGGACGCGGCCCTGGACGCGACCCTGGACGCGGCTCCGGACACCGCGGCGACCAACGGGACCGGCGTACTGTCGCGGGAGACGCCGTAGCTCGCGCAGTCCGCCGTGGTCCGGAGGGCACCGCTCGTCCTGGCATGATCGCCGTATGAACGACCGAATCATTGCCGCCTGTGACGGGGCGGCCAAGGGAAACCCGGGCCCGGCGGCCTGGGCCTACGTGGTGGCGGACAGCGCCGGGGTGCCGCAGCGCTGGCAGGCCGGACCGTTGGGGCACAGCACCAACAACGTGGGCGAACTCACCGCGCTGGAGCGGTTGCTGGCCGCCACGGACGCCGCTGTGCCGCTGGAGGTCCGGCTGGACAGCACCTACACCCGTGATTCGGTCACCAAGTGGCTGAAGGGCTGGAAGCGCAACGGCTGGAAGACCGCCGCGGGCAAGCCGGTCGCCAACCAGGAGCTGATCCAGCGGATCGACGAGCTGCTGGACGGGCGGGACGTCACCTTCGTCTATGTGCCCGCCCACCAGGTGGACGGCGATCCTCTGAACGCCGTGGCCGACAAGGCCGCCAGTGACGCCGCCCGCACCCAGGAGGCCGCCGGCGGGACGGCCGCCGACCTCCCCGTGCCGGAGCCGCGAGCAGCCCCGCCCGCGGGGGAGCCTCCCGCAGCGGCGCGGCCCGAAGCGGCGCCCGAAGCACGGGTGCCGCCTCCCCGGCCGCGGCGAAGCGCCGCTCCTCGGGCGGCGCTCCGACGCTGTCCGCGCGCTTCCCCGGTACCTGCCCCTGCTCGCGGCCCTACGCCAAGGGGGACAAGATCACCAAGGTGGGCGGCAGTTGGGGCCACCCCGAGTGCGCGACGGCCGCGCAGGACTGAACTCCCGCGCCCGGGCCGCTCGGGCCGCCCGAGCGGCCCGGGCGCCTCAGGCGGCGGCGTCCGTCCGCCGCTCCGCGCGGCGGGCCCTGAGCCAGCCGAGGGCGGCGGCCAGGCCGAACATGCCGCCGACGCCGATCTTCACGGCGCCCTTGGCGACCAGCCAACCGAGGCCGGGAGCCGTCCACCCCAGCCCGTGCAGCACGAGCAGCAGCACCAGCACGCCGCAGAACGCGGCGAACACGGTGACCAGCACGGCCGGGCCGGTCGACAGTTCGCGCTCCTCCGGCTCCGGACCGCGGTCCTCGGTCGACAGCTTCTGGGCCTCCGGCGCCGGGTCGTTCGTTCCCCCAGTGTTCATGGGGCGAGTCTAACGACGGGGCCGACCCGTCCGGTCCCCGCCGATCGGCCCCTCCCGCTCGGCCTCCCGCTCGGTCTCCCAGGCGGAATCCCCCGGCTTCAGCGCCGGGCGTGGTGAGTGTCCCCGGAGTGCTCGCCGGTCTCCTGGTCGGGGAAGCTGACGGCGAGGGTGACCCGGTACTCGAACACGTCGTCGCGATGGCCGGGGACGCGCGCCCAGGCCAGCGAGTGCACCTCGGCCTCCGGTGCCTGCCGGCACCAGGCGGCGGCCTCCTCCAGCGCGCGGGCCGCCGACCGCCCGGTACACACCACCGCGGTGTACGCGGCCACCGCGAGGTCCCCTCCGCTCCGACCGCCCCGGGACGCGGCCCGGACGGCGGCGGCCGCATGGGTGAGGTCACGGGCGAGGTCGTCGACGACTCTGGGCGGCGCGGGCAGCGCGGCCGGGGCCTCGACCACGGTCTCCGGCAGGTTGGTGCTCATTGTCAGGGCCTCCGTCCCTCAGGTGTCCCACTGGTCGCGCGACCCGCCCCGTCCCGGGATCCGCCTGATCACGGGCTCAGGATGCCGGGCCGCCGTTCCTGGCATGACCACTTTCACCAGAACGTCACCCGTCCGGGGAAGACGCCCTCCGGTCCTCGACAGCGACCCGACCGCACTGGTATGGAAGGGTTCCGCATCCGGCCAGGTCAGTCGGTCGGCCGAGGGCGCCGCCGGGAGCCCGGCCGCACGTGCGCGTACCACCCCCGTGCCCCGGACCGCCGTTCCGGCCTCCGGAGGCGCCGGCTCCGCGCCGTGACCGGGTTGTCCAACTCCCGTAGCAGGAACGGGAAATATCAGCTCCTTCCCGGCCGTAGGATCCTGCCACCACGCAGTCCGCCGCACCGGTGGACGACCATCGGAGGGGGTTCCATGGACCGCAGGACACCGATCACGTCCGGCCGCCGGTACACCTGGCTGCCGGCGCTGGCCCTCGTGGCCGTCGCAGTGGCCGGCTGCTCGTCCTCGGGCGGCGGATCCACCGCGGCCTCCGCGCCGCCGAGCACCGCCGGCACCGCCACGGCCCCCGGAACCGGCACCGGCACCGGCACCGCGAGCAGCCCGACGTCCACCGCCCCGACCCCCGCCGCACCGCCCTCGGCCACATCCACACCCACGACCGCGCCCACGACCGCCACCACCCCGGCCGGCACCGGCAAGCGCCCCGCGGACGCCTGCACCCTCCTCACCTCCCCGCAGGTGATCGCCGCCGTCGGGACCGCCGGACCGTTCAACGGCACCCACTTCGACCCGGTGGACGGCAAGCCGGTCTGGGGCTGCACCTGGGGCTCCCGGCAGTCCTACGCCGACATCCGGGAGACCTCCCCCTCGAACCTCGCCGCGCTGAAGACCAACCCGGAGTTCACCGTCACCCCGCTCCCGGGCGTCGGTCAGGAGGCGTACCTGGTCCAGCGCAAGGACGGCTTCCGGCCGGAGGTGTACTTCGTCGCCGCCGACGGCCGCGCCTACTCCGTCGAGGTGGTCAAGGACCGGGGCCCGAACGACGATGCCAACGCCCCGGCCGAGGCGGCGGCCGCGAGCGGGCTGGCACTGGCCCTGTCCAAGCTGGTCTAGCAGGCGTCCGGGGCCAGCGGGACCGAACCGCCGGCCCTCCCGCGGTCTACTCAGTTCGGGTGAAGGTCCGTCCACCGACCGATGCGGCGAGCACCCCGCGCCATAGTCTCGGCGACGGACCGTCACCGTCACCACCCGGATGTCCACGGTCCGTTCGCAGCCGCGGGAACGCGTCGATCCGGAAGGGCCATCGGCACCATGACACATACCTCGGACGGGCACGAAGCGACGACCGGCGGACCCTCCCGCCGCGAGCTCCTGAGGATCGGCCTCGGGGTCGCGGTGGGAGCGGGGGCGATCGGTTCGGGCGGCCCGGCGGCGGTCGCCAACGGCCCGTACGACCCGACCAGCCCGACGATCACGGTCAAGGTGAAGAACCTCAGCGGCCCGGCCGAGACCGGCCCGTTCTCGGCGCCGTGGACGGATCTCGGCATTCCCGTCCGCTGCCCCGACGGCACCATGCTCTTCGTGTGCGGCGACACCTTCGGCGGCGACCGGGTCGGCGCGCCCGACTGGAACGCCCCGGTCGGCCTGCGTTCCAGCAGCGCGGACCCCCGCAACCTGCGCATCGACGGCGTCGTCCGCGGTGCCCACGGCATCAGCCTCGTCGACGAGCCGCACAACCCGGTCGGCGAAGGCTTCACCACGGCGATCCCGTCCGACGCCTTCGTCGTCGACGGGGTGATGTACATGCACCTCATGCGCGGCGTCCTCTACGACACCCACCACACCGACTTCTGGCGCTCCACCGACAACGGCCAGACCTGGGAGTACCTCTGCCAGTGGCCGGGGGACCTGCACGGCGGACAGTTCCAGCAGAAGACCTACGCCGTGGCCGACGACGGCTACTGCTACGTCCTGTCCACGGTCTTCAACCGTGACGTGCAGTCGGGCATGCTGCTGCACCGGGTGCGGCAGGACCGCCTCGGCGAGCCGGACGCCTACGAGCCGTGGGGTTTCGCGGACGGCGGCTGGCGGTGGAACGCCCCCGCCCCGACGACGGTGTTCGGCACCCGCAGGTGGGGCGAGCTGTGCTTCCGCGCCATGGACGGCAAGTACGTCCTCACCTGGCTCAACATGGATCCGCTGTCGATCAGGGCGATGGTCTTCCCGCTCCCGACCTCCGACCTGACCAGGACGCTGGAACAGACCATGATCCTCCCCGGCAACCCGGGCCAGGAGATCGGAAACCTGGTCGCCGCCCCGTACGGCGGCTTCGTCGTCCCCGGCTCCACGTTCGGCGACTTCCACATCGTCGTCAGCCAGTGGTACGACCCGACGAACTACCGAATCATGCAGTACCGCAGCGCCCTGCTGTCCTGACCGCCACCGGATCCCGGCCGGGGGCGCCGCCGCCCGGCGCAGTGCGTTCCCCCCGGGGCGTGAACGGGGCGGGCTCCGGGGTTCGGGCGGATGCGGGTACGGCGCGGGCGTTC
The DNA here is from genome assembly GCF_000966955.1 of Streptomyces sp. NRRL S-495. Taxonomy (NCBI): domain Bacteria; kingdom Bacillati; phylum Actinomycetota; class Actinomycetes; order Kitasatosporales; family Streptomycetaceae; genus Streptomyces; species Streptomyces sp. NRRL S-495. Next base: position 1,951 of record NZ_JZWY01000588.1, on the reverse strand, counting down.
TCAGAATGACGCCACGGCGCCGTAGCCGTACTCCCCCGACAGCCAAGGCGGATCGCATGAGCCGATCTCACCCACCCGCCCACTCCACCGGACCGCAGCCCACCGGGCCGCACCCCGAGCCGATGTCCCCGGGCCCGATACCCCCGGGTCCGATATCCCGGGGTCCGGCGCCCAAGGGCTCGACGTCCCGGGGTCCGACCTCCCCGCCACCCGGCCCCGCGGCGCCGCCGGCGGGCCCCCGGCGGAGGCGCAGCGGGGCGGCCCTGCTCTCCGGCTTCGCGCTGCTCGCCCCGGCCCTCGCCGCCGGCGCGCTCGGCGGCGCGGCCCCCGCCCGGGCCGACAGCCCGACCGTCTCGGTCAACACCATGCGCACCGCCTGGGACGCCAACGAACCCGGCCTCGCGCCCGCCAAGGTGTCCGGCTCCGACTTCGGACGCCGCTGGTCGACAGCCGTCGACGGCGCGGTGTACGCCCAACCGCTGGTGGCCGGTTCGACCGTGGTGGTCGCGACCGCGACCAACCACGTCTACGGCGTCAACGCGGCCGACGGGAAGATCCTCTGGCAGCGCGCGCTCGGCACCCCGGTGGCATCCTCCACCGCCTGCCTCTCCCCGGGTACCGGCATCATCTCGACCCCGGTCTACGACAAGGCGACCAAGACGGTCTACCTGGTGAGCAAGTCCAGCGAGGGCGGCGCGCACTTCTCGGTGCACGCCCTGGACGCCACCACGGGCGCCTCGCGCAGCGGCTGGCCGGTCACCGTCGCGGGCTCGCCGGTGAACAGTCCCGGAGTGCCGTTCAACGCCAACACCTCCGCCCAGCGGGCCGGACTGCTGCTGCTCGACGGCGCGGTCTACTTCGGCTTCGCCTCGGACTGCGGGGTCGGCACGTACGTCGGCACGGTCGCGGGCGTCAACACCAACACCCGCAAGCTGACCCTCTGGTCCACCGAGTCCGGCTCCGCCTCGCAGAACGCGGGTGTCTGGATGAGCGGCGGCGGCCTGGTCTCGGACGGCTCCGGGCGGATCTTCATCGCGACCGGCAACGGCGCGGGCGAGGGGTCCTCCCCGCTCAAGGGCCCGGGTGACAAGCCCGGCGGCCACTTCGCCGAGTCCGTCGTCCGGCTGGGCGTCAACAGCGACGGCAGCCTCGCCCCGCGGGACTTCTTCAGCCCCACCAACAACCGCGAGATGGACCACGGCGACGTGGACCTCGGCTCCGGCGGCCCGGTCGCCCTGCCGTCCGGTTTCGGCAACGCCGCGCACCCTCACCTCATGGTGCAGGTCGGCAAGGACGGGCGGATCTTCCTGCTCGACCGGGACCGGCTCGGCGGCATGGGCCAGGGCCCCAACGGCACGGACGGCGTGGTCGGCACCACCGGCCCGTTCAAGGGCGTCTGGGGCCACGCCGGCGTCTGGGGCGGCGACGGCGGCTATGTCTACCTGGTCGAGAACTACGGCTCGCTGCGCGCCCTCAAGTACTCGGTGAACAGTGCCGGGAACCCCCAGCTGACCAGTGCCGCGACCAGCCCCGAGGGCTTCGGCTACGCCTCCGGCTCCCCCGTCGTCACCTCCAACGGGACGGCGGCCGGCTCGGCCCTGGTGTGGTCGGTCTACTCGGGCACCGGACCGGGCGGCCAGAACGGCGAACTGCGGGTCTACGACGCGCTTCCGGTCAACGGCTCGCTCAAGCTGCGGCGCAGCTTCGCGCTCGGCACGGTGACCAGGTTCTCCGTCCCGGCCACGGACGGCGGGCGGGTGTTCGTCGGCACCAAGGACGGCCACCTGGTGGCCTTCGGCCGGTCCACCTGAGCCGGTCCTGCCCGAGAGCCGGTTCACTTGGGCCGGTCCACCTGAGCCGGTCCGTCCGAACTCGACGCGCCCGGCACACCCCTTCCGGAACACACCGCCGCACCCCGGCACATCCCGCCCCGAACCACTCCGTCCCGCCC
>NZ_JZWY01000587.1:0-1111 GCF_000966955.1 Streptomyces sp. NRRL S-495 | reverse complement strand
CTGACCGAAACCCCCCGCCAACCCCGGCACACCCCGTGACGCCCACTCGACACGGCACTGCCGGACCGGCACACTCGACACCGGTTTCCCTCCCGGGCCCCGCCCGGGTGCGGAGTCCGTCGCGTCACCCGTTCGATCGCGAATGTCACACGATCGCACGGTTCGGACCGGCGGGCGGACCCGGTGGCTCGTAGCGTCCTGCTCCAGGGGCCGCCGGACCCCGACCCCCACCCCCACTTCACCGAGGAGGGCAACTCCCATGAAGTCCACGCTCACGCCCCAGCTGCCCGTCACCACCGCCACCGTCGCGCCGGCCGCTCCGGCGTCCGCCGCCAAGCCCGCCTGGTCCGCCCCGTCGGTGCAGTGCCACCGCACCGGCGCCGAGGTCACCGCGTACGCCGCGCGGACCACTCGGTGACCCAGGCTTCCACCATCGCGTCGACCCGCGAGGAGTTCGCGGCCAGGCTGTACGGCCTGCGGGGACGGTACTGGGACACCCACCCGTTCCATCTGCGCCTGCACTCCGGTGGCTGCACGCCACCGGAGTTGCGGCGCTGGGTCGCCAACCGCTGGTACTACCAGCTGTGCCTGACCCGGAAGAACGCCGCGATCATCGCCAACTGCCCGCTCCCGGAGGTCCGTCGGGAGTGGACCCGGCGGCTCGGCCAGCAGGACGGGCCGCAGGAGGGCGAGGGCGGGCTGGCCGACTGGCTGGTGCTCGCCGAGGCCGTCGGCCTGGACCGCGCCGAGGTCCTGGACGAGCGGCACGTGGCGCGCGGTGTGCGCTTCGCCGTCGACGGCTACCTGCACTTCTGTCAGACCCGGCCGTGGACCGAGGGCGTCGCGGCCGCGCTGACCGAGATGTTCTCGCCCGACCACATGGCCGAGCGGGTGATCGCCTGGCAGAAGCACTACGACTGGATCGACCCGGCCGGCTACGCCTACTTCGAGCACCGGATCCCCGACGCCCGCCGGGACAGCGCCCGGACGCTCGACGTGGTGCTGGACCACTGCGTGACGGCCGAGCAGCAGCGCGCCGCGGTGTCGGCGCTCGCCTTCAAGTGCGAGGTGCTGCGGGCGATGCTCGACGCGGTCGACTACGGCCCGGAGA
>NZ_JZWY01000586.1:0-4269 GCF_000966955.1 Streptomyces sp. NRRL S-495 | reverse complement strand
CTACGGCCCGGAGACCGCCGCCACGGCGGAGGCCACGGAGGCCGCAGGGGCCGCGGAGACCGCCCGGACCACCCCCGTGCCCGCAGGAGCGGGCCGGTGAACGCCGCACCCGTCGCCGTGGCCCCCGGGCTGCGGCGCGGGGTGCGGCTGGTCCACGACCCGGTCCGCCAACAGGCCGCCCTGCTCTACCCGGAGGGCGTGCTGCTGCTCAACGGGACCGCCGCCGCCGTGCTGCGGCACTGCGACGGACGGCGCGACGCCGCCGAGGTCACCGCCCGGCTCGCCGAGGAGTACGAGGGCGTGGACGCCGGCCAGGTGCTCGCCCTGCTGGCCGACCTCGCCGAACGGCGGCTGCTCGCCCTCGACGGCACCGGTGGCCCGGCCGACCCGCACCCGGCCGCCGGACTGCCCGGGGCCGCGGTCGGCAAGCGCGCCCCCGCCCCCCTCGGCCTGGTCGCCGAACTCACCCACCGCTGCCCCCTGCAGTGCCACTACTGCGCCAACCCGGTCGAACTCATCCGGCAGCGGGACGAACTGGACACCGCGCAGTGGCTGCGGGTGCTCGACCAGGCGCGCGGGCTCGGTGTGCTCCAGGTCCACCTCACCGGCGGCGAGCCGCTGCTCCGGCGCGATCTGGCCACCATCGTCGCGCACGCCCGGGGGCTGGGCCTCTACACCAATCTGATCACCAGCGGTCTGCCGCTGGACGGCCCCCGCGCCGCCGAACTCGCCGCGGCCGGGCTGGACCACGTGCAACTGTCCGTCCAGGACGCCGACCCGCGGCAGGCCGACAGCATCGCCGGGCTGACCCGGCTCAAGGGCCCCACCGGGCACGAGCGCAAGCTCGCCGCGGCCGCCCTGCTCACCGGCGCCGGGCTGCCGCTCACCGTCAACGCCGTGCTGCACCGCGCCAACGTCGAGCGCCTCGGCGAGATCGCCGACCTCGCGGTCGAGCTCGGCGCCGACCGGGTGGAGCTCGCGCACACCCAGTTCTACGGCTGGGCCTGGGTCAACCGGGCCCACCTCGCGCCGAGCGACGCGCAGGTCCGGCAGGCCGAGCAGGACGTCGCCGCCGCCCGCGCGCGGCACGGCGACCGGATCGAGATCACCCATGTCGTCGCCGACCACCACAGCGGCACCGCCAAGCCGTGCATGAACGGCTGGGGGAACGAGCAGCTGGTGGTCGCGCCCGACGGTGCCGTGCTGCCCTGCCTGGCCGCCGCCCAGCTGCCCGGGCTGCCGGTGCCGAACGCGGTCACCGACGGTCTGGCCGCGAGCTGGCACGACTCGCCCGCGTTCAACCGCTACCGGGGCACCGACTGGATGCCCGAGCCGTGCCGCAGCTGCGACCTGCGCGAGCAGGACTTCGGCGGCTGCCGCTGCCAGGCCTTCCAGTTCACCGGTGACGCTGGCGCCACCGACCCGGCGTGCCGGCTCTCACCGCAGCACCACCTGGTGCACGCACCCGACCCGGAAGCCGGTCCGGCCCCGCGGGCGCGCCGGTTCACCGCGCCCGTCCCGCCGCTGCCGTCGGTCCTTCCGGTGCCGTCGGTCCTTCCGGTCCCGACCGTCCCGGCTGTCCCGACCGTCCCGACCGTCCCGGCTGTCCCGGATGTCCCGGCCGGCCCGGCCCTGTCGCCCGACCCGTCCGTGCCGGGCCCGGCGTGAGCGCCCCCGGCCCGGGACCCGTCCCTCGGAGCACGCACTGAAGATCCGGATCCTCGGCACCGCCGCCGGCGGCGGCCTGCCCCAGTGGAACTGCGGCTGCGCGGGCTGCGCCACCGCCCGCCGCACCGGCGCCGCCCGCAGCCAGGACTGCCTCGCGGTCAGCGCCGACGGCGCCGCCTGGTACCTGGTCAACGCCTCCCCCGACCTGCGGTCCCAGCTGCTCGCCACCCCCGAGCTGGCGCCCCCGCCCGGCACCCGGGACACCCCGCTCCGCGGCGTCCTGCTGACCAGCGGCGAACTCGACCACACCCTGGGCCTGGTGACCCTGCGCGAGGCCGCCGCGCTGACCGTGCACGCGACCGCTCCGGTCCGGGCCGCGCTGCACGAGGCGTTCCCGGTCGGCCCGCTGCTCGCCCCCTACACCAAGGCGCGCTGGCACACCGTCGTCCCCGGGGAGCCGGTCGAACTGGCTGGAGGGCTGGTGGCCGAACCGCTGGCCCTCGGCGGCAAGCGCCCCCGGTACGCCGCCGATCTGGCCGCCCTGCCGGCGGGCGAACGGTCCGAGGAACCGTCCGGCGGGCGCACGGACTGGGTGATCGGCTACCGCTTCACCGAGGCCGACGGCCGCGCCCGCGCCGTGTACGCCCCCGGTCTGGCCGCCTGGACGCCCGCCGTCGACCGGGCGGTGGCCGACGCGGACGTGGTGATCCTGGACGGCACCTTCGCCACGGACGACGAACTCGCCGAGCGCACCGGCGGCGCCCGCGGCTCGCGCGGCATGGGACATCTGGCGGTCGCCGACTCGCTCCCCCACCTGGCCGGCCGACCCGGCCCGCGCTACCTCTACACCCACCTCAACAACACCAACCCGCTGGCCCACCCGGGTTCGCCGGAGGCCACCGCCCTGGCCCCGGCGCTGGCGGCGGCCGGCGCGGCCGTGGCCGAGGACGGGATGCTCCTCGACCTCTGAAACACGGCCCCGTCCCGTGTCGCCCGAGCTGTCCCTGACCGTGTCCGGTCGAACTGCTCCACCGTCCGTTCACCGAACGGTGGCGCCCGGTATCGCCCCAGGCCACCGGGGGTCTGTCAGATCGTCGTGATACTAATCATTCGGGTGATGAGATCTGTCATGCACCGGAAGGCACGATGGTGACAGCCCGTCCGTTCCCAGGGGACCGGACGGTGACGGGGAGGGGCAGGGCATGGTGACCAGGAACGGCGCGGCCACGCGAGGCGACGGCGGTCCCACGGGGGCGGAGCCGCGGACCGGTCGGACGACCGGCCGCCGGCTGCGGCTCGGCAAGCGACTGACCGGCATGCTGGCGGTCTTCACCGCCCTCGCGGCGCTGACCGGCTCCCAGGTGACCGGCCTCCGGCTCGCCCCGGCCGCCGCGGCCGAGCCCGTTCCGGACCAGCCCGGCGGCAACGCCGCGCTCTTCCCGGGCCTCGGCGCCGACGGCACCGCCGCGCCGTTCGGCACCGGCGCCACCCCGCTCCCGGGCACCCTCGGCACCGCGCCGGTCGACGGCGGCGGCACCCTGCCGCTCACCCAGCCGCCGCTCGCGCCGCTCACCTCGCCCTTCGCCGATCCGCTGCGCTCCGGGCCGGCCCTGCCGGAGACGGTCTTCGCCGCCTACCGCAAGGCCGAGGCCGCGCTGGTCCTGCGCTCCCCCGGCTGCCACCTGCCCTGGCAGCTGCTCGCCGCGATCGGCGAGGTGGAGTCCGGCCAGGCCGGCCGCGGCGCGGTCGACGCCGGCGGGACGACGTTCCGCTCGATCCTCGGCCCGGCGCTGAACGGCGCCGGCTTCGCGGCGATCGGCGACACCGACGGCGGCCGCTTCGACGGTGACACCCAGTGGGACCGCGCCGTCGGGCCGATGCAGTTCATCCCCTCCACCTGGGCCTCCTGGGGCGTGGACGCCAACGGGGACGGCAAGGCCGACCCGAACAACATCTACGACGCCGCCGAGGCGGCCGGCCGGTACCTGTGCGCGGGCGGCCGCGACCTGTCCGACCCGGCCCAGCTGGACCGGGCGATCCTCGGCTACAACCACTCCGGCGAGTACCTGCGCACGGTCCGGAACTGGATGGCCCACTTCGGCACCGGCAGCCCGGTCACCACCCCGAACCGCCCGGGCACCCCGAGCCCGCTGACGCCGCTGCTCCCGGTCGCACCGGTGGCGCCGGTGGCACCGCTCGTGCCGGCCACGGCCACGACGCCGGCCACGACGCCGACGCCGAACCAGAGCACCACGCCGACCGCCCCGAGCACCCCGAGCACCACCCCCACCACCACGCCGTCGGGCGAACCCTCGCCGAGCGCGACGCCCTCCGGTACCCCCTCGCCCTCCGCGTCCGCCTCGCCGTCCGCCGAGCCGAGCACCACCCCGAGCAGCACGCCCACCGCTGCACCCACCACGCCGTCGGGCAGCCCGAGCCCCAGCGCGACCGCGACGCCGACGACCACCCCCACCGCGACGCCGACCGGCACCCCGTCCACGACGCCCACCGCCACGCCGACGGCGACGCCCACGGACACCCCGACCACCTGCCCCACCCCGACCGGCACCCCGACCGCGACCACGAGCCCCACCACGACGC
>NZ_JZWY01000585.1:0-15959 GCF_000966955.1 Streptomyces sp. NRRL S-495 | reverse complement strand
GGGTGGCGGGGGCCCGGTCGCCGTTCGCTCGCGGCTGGCGGGGGCGGCCGGGCGGTACCTGTTCGGCGCCCGGGGCATCAGTGCCGAGCACGGCGAGGCAGTGGTGCTGCTGGTCCCGGACGGGGGTAGGAGCGGAGCTCCGGTCGAGGCCGGGGCCGGGGCTACGCCCGCTGCCGGGGTTCCACTCGATGCCGGGGCTCCGGTTGGCGCGGCAGGCGGAGGCGCGGCCGGGGGCGTCGCCCAGCGGGCGGCGGAACAGGCCGCCGAGCGGCTCGCCCGGCTGGCGGGCTTCCCGGTCACGGTGGGCGCCGGCCGCTCCGCCGTCGGGCCGGTCGCGCTGGCCACCGCGTACGCCGAGGGGCTGCGCTGCGTCCGGGCGCTACGGGCGCTGGGCCGGGACGGGGAGGGCGCCTCGGCGGGGTCGCTCGGCTTCCTCGGGGTGCTGCTCGGCGACGGCCACGACGTCTCCGGCTTCGTCGGCGCGACGCTGGGACCGCTGCTGGACTACGACGCCCGGCGCGGCACCGAGCTGGTCCGCACCCTGCGCGCGTACTTCGACTGCGGCGGCAGCCTCACCCGGGCCAAGGACGAGCTGCACGTCCATGTGAACACCGTCGTCCAGCGGCTGGACCGGGTCGAGGTGCTGCTGGGCCGGGACTGGAACGGTCCCGAGCGCTCGCTGGAACTCCAGCTGGCTCTGCGGCTCCAGCTGCTGTCGGGGGCCTGAGCAGGCACTTGGACGGTCCGTACGGGCCGGGGCGTACAGTGGCGAGGTTGGTCTCGAACGCCTGGCAAGGAGCAGCAGCGGTGAGCGAGAACGTTCGGTTCGTCCGGATGGGCATAGGCGAGGGCGCCGTCCCGTACCAGGAGGCCTGGGAGGAGCAGCAGCGGCTGCACGCCCTCCGGGTCGCCGACGAGATCCCCGACACGGTGCTGCTGCTGGAGCACCAGCCCGTGTACACGATGGGCAAGCGCACCAATCCGGCGGACCTGCCGCTGGACGGCACCCCGGTGGTCGAGGTGAACCGGGGCGGCGAGATCACCTGGCACGGCCCCGGCCAGCTGGTCGGCTACCCGATCGTCAAGCTGCCCGACCCGATCGACGTGATCGCGTACGTGCGGCGGCTGGAGGAGGCGCTGATCCGGGCCTGCGCCGGGTTCGGCGTGCAGACCACCCGGGTCGAGGGCCGCAGCGGCGTCTGGGTGCTGGGCGGGGACATCCCGGACGCGGTGGTGGACCCCGCGCAGGTGGTGGACATCGGCAAGCTCACCCTGCGGATGGGCCTGCCGCTGGGCATCGACCCGCGACTGGCCGGCCCGGAGTACGCGCCGTCCAACGCGGGGCAGCGCGGCGACGACCGCAAGCTGGCCGCGATCGGCGTCCGGGTCGCGCGCGGGGTGACCATGCACGGCTTCGCGCTGAACTGCGATCCGGACATGACCTGGTTCGACCGGATCGTGCCGTGCGGCATCCGGGACGCCGGGGTCGCCTCGCTGGCCGGCGAGCTCGGGCGGGCCCTCCCCGTCGCCGAGGCGCTGCCGCTGGTCGAGAAGCACCTGGCCGAGGTGCTCGCCGAGCTGCCGGAGCCGGCGACCGGGCACTGAGCCCGGGCGCCCGGTGCGCGTGTCCGCGCTCGTAGCCGAGTCCGGTCCCGCGCCCGGGAATCTACTTGCCGGTAGCCCTGTTGCCCTGCGATTGCGGGGTCCCAGCCCCGGCGAAGGCCGTACAAGCACAGGCGTACCCTGGGGGTACCCCGTCTAGTTCTAGGAGTCGCACGTGTCCGCTGTCGCGCCCGACGGCAGGAAGCTGCTCCGCCTGGAGGTCCGCAACAGCGAGACCCCCATCGAGCGGAAGCCCGAGTGGATCAAGACCCGCGCGAAGATGGGGCCGGAGTACAACGCCCTCCAGTCGCTGGTGAAGAAGGAAGGGCTGCACACGGTCTGCCAGGAGGCCGGCTGCCCCAACATCTTCGAGTGCTGGGAGGACCGCGAGGCGACCTTCCTCATCGGCGGTGACCAGTGCACCCGCCGCTGCGACTTCTGCCAGATCGACACCGGCAAGCCCGCCGACTTCGACCGGGACGAGCCCCGCCGCGTCGCCGAGTCCATCGTCACCATGGACCTCAACTACGCCACCATCACCGGCGTCGCCCGCGACGACCTGCCGGACGGCGGCGCCTGGCTGTACGCGGAGACCGTGCGCCAGGTGCACGCGCTGACCGCCGCCCGCGAGGCCGGGCGCACCGGCGTCGAGCTGCTGATCCCGGACTTCAACGCGGTGCCGGAGCAGCTGGCCGAGGTCTTCTCCTCGCGCCCCGAGGTGCTGGCGCACAACGTCGAGACCGTGCCGCGGATCTTCAAGCGGATCCGCCCGGCGTTCCGCTACGAGCGCTCGCTGAACGTCATCACCCAGGCGCGCGAGGCCGGGCTGGTCACCAAGTCCAACCTGATCCTGGGCATGGGCGAGACCCGCGAGGAGGTCAGCCAGGCGCTGGCCGACCTGGTCGGGGCCGGCTGCGAGCTGATCACCATCACCCAGTACCTGCGGCCGTCGCTGCGCCACCACCCGGTGGAGCGGTGGGTCAAGCCGCACGAGTTCGTCGAGCTGCAGCAGGAGGCCGAGGAGCTCGGCTTCGCCGGGGTCATGTCCGGCCCGCTGGTCCGCTCCTCGTACCGCGCCGGGCGGCTGTACCGGCAGGCGCTGGAGCACCGTGAGCGGCAGAGCGGGACGGCCGCGGCGGCCCCGGCCGGGTCGGCCCCGGTCGCGGCGGTCTGACGGGCGACGACGACGGTTTCACGCCATCGGAGGGGCGGGGCTTCGGCTCCGCCCCTTTCGCTTCACCGGGCTTTGACCAGCTGGTCACGGACTGGTAACACGGAGTGGGGACGATGGCGTCTCCATGGGTTTTCGATTTTTCTCAGCCACACCTCCGAGCACGTCCGCACCGCCGCGCGCACCCGGTCACGGGTCCGCCCGCGCGGCTGCGCGGCCGCTCGGTCCGAGGGGAGCTGTTTCGGCATGCGGGTCGATTTCCGGGTGGAACTCCGGTCGGTGGGCACCGCGCTCCGGCTGGCCGAGAGCGTGCTGCTGGCGGGCGGCCAGCGCCAGGCGCGGCGGAACGCCTGGTCCGCCGTCTGCGAGAACCGCAGGTACGCGGCGGCGCGGGAGCTCGACGGCGGACCGGTGGGCGGACCGGCGAAGGCCGCGCGCCGCTGACGGCGTCGGGCGCCGGAGGGCTGCGGCGGTAGCGCTCCGGGGGGCAGAAGAGGGTACTTCGGGGGCCGGCACACCCGGCGGAACCGGGGCACCCGGGTCACGGTTCGGGGCGAACGGGTACCCGGGCTTGGATATCCCGTACCCGTGCCACGTACCATGAGCGTTATGGCGAGGGAAACATCCGAGAACCCCGGGCGACTGAAGCAGATCCGCCTGGCATACACCATGACCAAGAAGGTCGACACCAAGATCGGCCTGATCATCGCCGGCGTCGGCCTGCTGACCTTCGGCGTGTTCCTGGCCATTGGTTTCGCGATCGAGCACCCCGTCTACCTGGGCATCCTGGGCTTCATCGTGGCCTTCCTGGCCATGGCGATCGTCTTCGGGCGCCGAGCCGAGCGCGCGGCGTTCGGGCAGATGGAGGGGCAGCCGGGCGCCGTCGCCGCTGTGCTGAACAACATCCGGCGCGGCTGGAGCGCGAGCTCCACGCCGGTGGCCGTCACCCGCAGCCAGGACGCGGTCTACCGCGCCGTCGGCCGGGCCGGCATCGCGCTGATCGGTGAGGGCAACCCGAACCGGGTCCGCCAGCTGCTCGCGGCCGAGAAGAAGAAGATGGCCCGGGTCGTCGGCGACGGTGTGCCGGTGCACGACATCGTGGTGGGCGACGGCAAGGACGAGGTCCCCCTCAAGAAGCTGCAGATCCACCTGATGCGTCTGCCGCGCGCCATCACGCCCGCCAAGGTCACCGAGACCAACGACCGGCTGCGCGCGCTGGGCGACCTGCTCTCCAAGGCGCCCATCCCCAAGGGCCCGATGCCCAAGGGCGCCCGGATGCCCAAGGGCGGCCAGGCTCGCTGAGCCCCTCCCCCGTCGACACCAGAACGGCCCCGCCGCGGAGCTTCCGCGGCGGGGCCGTTCGGCGTTCCGGCATTCGCACCGGCCCGGGCTCGGATCCGGAGTCTCGGGTCGGGAGGCTCAGGTCCGGAGACTCACGTCCGGAGACTCACGTCCGGACGGTCAGATCCGGACCTCGACGGTGCCGACCGCCTTGTCGTGCAGCCCCCGGGTGTCGCGGTCCCAGACCAGGGCCGGTACCACCAGGAAGAGCAGCACCGTCCGCAGCAGCACCTGCGGGATGGTCGCCCGGCCGCCGTCGAGCCGGACCACCCGCAGGCCGAACAGCCGCTTGCCGACGGTCGTCCCGGTGGTCGCGAGCATCAGCACGATGACGGTGAAGAGCAGCGGCGTGGTCCACATGTTCGCCGTGCCTGCGGAGGAGCCCTTGGCGATCAGCCCGAAGGAGATCAGGGCGACCAGCCAGCTGTCGACGACCAGCGCGCCCAGCCGCCGGCCAGGACCGGCGATCGAGCCGGAACCCTCCCGGGGCAGCCCGAGGCGCTCACCGCGGAAGCCGAAGTCGGCTCCCATCTTCTCGGCGGCCGCCTTCGGGCCGTCGATCCACGATCCCAACGCTTCTCTGGTGTCCACGAATCCACATTAACCGGGCGAACACCGGGGACGGCCACCGCCTCCCCGGCCCGGACCGCACGGCCCGCCCGCGCACCGCCACCGGAGAGTGAATCGGCCGCCACCGGCTTTCCCCCGCACCTCTACAGTGGTCCAGACCACTTCACCGCCCCGACCTGGCCGGGCGAGGCGTTTTGTCCAGAGCCGTACGACTTTGCCGCCCGCGCGACGACGGCGGTTAACATTCAGGAAACGACTGGGTCACCGGCCGGAAACGGCCCATTCCTAGGGTGAGCCCCATTCGCTACGCCGAGGAGGATGGATGTTCAACAACGCCGCCGAAGTGAAGCAGTTCATCCAGGACAACGACGTGAAGTTCGTCGATGTCCGCTTCTGCGACCTGCCAGGCGTCCTGCAGCACTTCTCCGTTCCCGCGGCGACGTTCGACCCGTCCGAGACCCTGATGTTCGACGGCTCGTCGATCCGCGGCTTCCAGGCCATCCACGAGTCCGACATGGCCCTGGTCCCCGACCTCGCCACCGCCCGGCTCGACCCGTTCCGCCAGGTGAAGCACCTCAACATCAACTTCTTCATCCAGGACCCGGTGACCGGCGAGGCCTACAGCCGCGACCCGCGCAACGTCGCCAAGAAGGCCGAGGCCTACCTCGCCTCCTCCGGCATCGCGGACACGGCGTTCTTCGGCCCCGAGGCCGAGTTCTACGTCTTCGACTCGGTCCGGTTCGACACCAGCGCCAACGCCTCGTACTACCACATCGACTCCGAGGCCGGCGCCTGGAACTCCGGCTCCACCGAGGGCGACGTCCGCGGCTACAAGGTCAAGTACAAGGGCGGCTACTTCCCCGTCCCGCCGGTCGACCACTTCGCCGACCTGCGCGCCGAGATGTCCCTGGAACTCGCCAAGGCGGGCCTGGAGGTCGAGCGCCAGCACCACGAGGTCGGCACGGCCGGCCAGGCGGAGATCAACTACAAGTTCAACACCCTGCTGCACGCCGCCGACGACCTGATGCTGTTCAAGTACATCATCAAGAACGTCGCCTGGCGGGCCGGCAAGACGGCCACCTTCATGCCGAAGCCGATCTTCGGCGACAACGGCTCGGGCATGCACGTCCACCAGTCGCTCTGGACCGAGGGCGTGCCGCTCTTCTACGACGAGCAGGGCTACGCCGGACTCTCCGACACCGCCCGCTACTACATCGGCGGCCTGCTCAAGCACGCGCCGTCGCTGCTCGCCTTCACCAACCCGTCGGTGAACTCCTACCACCGCCTGGTCCCCGGCTTCGAGGCCCCGGTCAACCTGGTCTACTCCCAGCGCAACCGCTCCGCCGCGATCCGGATCCCGATCACCGGCTCCAACGCCAAGGCCAAGCGCATCGAGTTCCGCGCCCCCGACCCCTCCTCCAACCCCTACCTCGCCTTCGCCGCCATGCTGATGGCCGGCCTGGACGGCATCAAGAACAAGATCGAGCCCCTGGAGCCGGTCGACAAGGACCTCTACGAGCTGGCTCCCGAGGAGCACGCCAACGTCCCCCAGGTCCCGTCCTCCCTCCCGGCCGTCCTGGAGGCCCTCGAAGCCGACCACGAGTACCTCCTCGCGGGCAACGTCTTCACCCCGGACCTCATCGAGACCTGGATCGACTTCAAGCGCACCAACGAGATCGCCCCCATCGCCCTCCGCCCCCACCCGCACGAGTTCGAGCTCTACTACGACCTGTAGGACACCCTCTGACCCGCGGAAACGTCTCCCGGAAGCTCTCGTTCTCATGTGAGACGAGTGCAACGGGCGACGCCGGTGGCCGGCGGTGGATCGGCTGGACGAGCGACACCCGGGGTCGTCGCGCTCCTCGCGGAGCGTGACGACCCCTTTGATCGACGGGCGCGGGCCGAGTTGCTGGGCCGCTCGGGGCGGCGCCATCCACGACGTGCTGGCCATCCCCGCCCGACAACCTCGCTGCCGCTGTGCGGGCCCGGGCGGCCGACAGTCCCAGGTGGTCACAGGACTCGGTGCTCATTGAGCCAGACGTCGTCGAGGTGGATGAAGGCCCATTTCGCGGCTTCGGCCTCCTCGCGCCCGTCGCGCAGGACCTCGTTGAACTCGGCGACCTCGACCAGGTAGAGGTGAAGGTCCTCGTGCCGGATGGTGATCGTTGTTCGGGCGAACGACGTGGTGCTCTCCGCCGTCCAGTCCAGTGGGAACTCCACGAGCACGATGTGAGTGGTGTGGTCCTGGTCGAAGGGCTTCCACAGGTCGCGGCGGAGCTTGTGGGTGCAGCCGGGCACTCGGGAGAGCTCGCCGGCCGACGCGGCTACGAGGAGCTTGGCATCGACGAGCCAGCCGCCGTCGACAATGTCGTGGCCCTTGCGACGTCCGCCGTAGAGAGTGGGTTCGCCGCCCCTCCGGCTGAGCCAGTGGGCGACGACGTGCTCTGCGGCGACGGCCTTGACGGGGCCGAACGCCGACTGCTCTATGCGGATGGGCACTTCTGACTCCCTGAGCTCTGGTCTGCTGGGCGACGGCCCTCGTCAGGGTCGGCGGGGCGCCGGCTCGGAGGTCAGTGCGGCCGCGACGAGTCGGCCCAGTCCTGCGGCGAGTCCGTCCGGGGCGCGGTGCTGGAGGTAGAGCGTGCTGAAGACCGGGCCGGTCACCAGGGCGTGGACGAGGGCGACATCGGGAACCGCGTGGAGTTCACCGCGGGCGACGGCCCGTTCCAGGAGGCCGCGGATACTTCCCAACTCACGGACGACGAAGGTCTGGTGGAAGCGCGCGGCGAGGTCGGGCGAGGTGCCGAGGTCGGCGAGCAGTCCCAGCACCGCGCTGGTGGCGGCCGGCGCCGACAGGTGGTCGACGATCTCCTGGACGAGGGCGGTCAGGTCGCCCTCCAGGGTGCCCGTGTCCGGAGACGCGGGCAGGTCCGGGGCGTGGATCGCGGCGGCGAAGACCATGTCCTGCTTGGTCGCGTAGCGCCGGTAGATGGCCGCCTTGCCGATACCGGCCCGCTCCGCCACGGCGTCCATGGTCAGGCCGGCGTACCCGGCGTGCGCGAGCAGTCCGCGGGTGGCGGTGAGGATCGCTTCGTCCACCCGGCTGTCCCTTGGTCGTCCCATGCCGAGATGATACGGTACCCGCAGTTTCGGAACTATGAGTCTCGCAACGGGGGAGCCATGAGCCGCTGGGCAGGCCGCATCCTGGTCGTGATGGGCGTCGGACACCTGGTAGTCCTGGGTGTGCAGAACGCGGAGTACCTGGACGAATGGTTCGGCGGCGCCCTCTGGGGGCTGCCCCGGGGCGAGTTCGTGCATCCGGGCGGGGCCAACGGGGCGTTCTGGATCGTGATCGGCAGCTTCGCCGTTCCACTCCTGCTGCTCGGGCTCCTCGTCGACCACCTCGCCCGCAGGGGCGTAGCGGTGCCGCAGTCCGTCGGCTGGGGCCTCGCCGCGTGGTGCCTGGTCGGGTCGACGATCCTGCAGCCCACGCCGCTGCTGCTCGGCCTGGTCCCCGCACTGCTGCTGATCCGCTCGACCCGGCGCACCGCCGGCTGAGCACCGGGACGCACGTCGGGCCGTTTACCCGGTGGCGGTGGGGCCGGCCGGAGGGGTGCGGGGGAGGGTGCGGACGGCGGGGAGGGCGAACAGGACCGCGCAGCCGGCCAGGCAGGCACCCGCCGACACCAGGAGCAGGCGGTCCGGGGAGGCCAGCGCGGCGGCCGGGCCGGCCAGTAGCTGACCGAGCGAGATGCCGGACACCGAACCCGCCAACTCGTAGGCGGAGACCCGGTTGAGCACCGCGGGCGGGGTGTGGGTCTGCACGCTGGTCGCCCACATCACCGACCAGAACGCCAGGGCGGCGCCGCCGAGGACGTGGCCCGCCAGCAGCACCGGGAGACCGGCGCCCACCGCCACGCAGAGCGGCAGCACGGTGTACAGGACCATGGCCACCGTGCCCGCGGCCAGTGGGCGGGCCGGGCGCAGCCGCAGCGCCACCAGGCCGCCGAGCACCGTTCCGACGCCGAGGAAGGAGACCGCCAGGCCGTAGGCGTTCGGACCGAGCCGGTCGGCGACCAGCGCCGAACCCAGCGGCACCAGCGGGCCGAAGAGCAGTACGCCGAAGACCATCCAGACGAGGATCACCGCCCACATCCAGGTGCGGGCGCGGAACTCCCGCCAGCCCTGGCGCAGTTCGCGTCGGAGCGGGCCACCGGCGGGAGCGGCGGGGGCGGGGGCGGCCGCGGGCGGCCGGACGAGGGCCAGGCACAGGGCGCTGAGCAGGAAGGTTCCGCTGTCGATCGCGTACACCGCCCCGGCGCCGGTCAGCGCGATCAGCAGTCCCGCCAGGGCCGGGCCGAGCAGATGGGCGAGCGCGTCGGCGACCTTGAGGGTCGCGTTCGCCCGCTGCGGGTCGGCCGCGACCAGCGGGACCATCCCGTTCACCCCCGGCAGGAACATCGCGACGGCCGCGCCGGCCACCGCCGCCATGGTCACCAGCAGCCAGAACGGCGGCCGTCCGGCGAAGAACGCGACCGCCAGCACGCCCTGGGTGAGCACCCGTACGAGATCGGCGGCGACCATCATCCGGCGGGCGCCGATCCGGTCCGTGAGCACCCCGCCGAACAGCACCAGGAGCACGAACGTCCCGGTCCAGGTGCCGAGGACGAGGCCGGCCCCGGAGACGCCGTACAGCGCGCCGACCGCGAGCGCGGCGGCCACGGGCATCATCGCGTCGCCGAGCAGGGAGACCGCGCGGGCGGTGAAGTAGAGGGTGAAGGGTCCGGTCCACAACGGGCTCCGGGTGTCCCGGAGCCCGGGGCGGGAGTGCGGGGCGGGTGGGGTGTGCGTCTCGGCGGTGGTCACAGCAGAGATAGTGGTTCAGACCAATCGGCCCGTCCCAGTGTCCCGAACGACATGATGGGGTACTTTCCCGCCATGACGCCGCGTCCGCTCCCGGGTCCCCCGGCTCCGCACCGGGTGGTGGCCCTGCTGCTGCCCCCGCAGGACACCTTTCCGCTGGCCTGCGCGACCGAGGTGTTCGGCGACCACGGTCCGGCCGTCCCCGCCCGCTACGCGTTCGGGGTCTGCGCCGAGCACCCCGGTCCGGTCCGCACCCGGGCCGGTTACGACCTCCTGGTCACCGCCGGGCTGGACGCGCTGGAGGACGCGGACACCGTGCTCGTGCCCGGCTGGCAGCACCCGGCGGGCGCGGAGGTGCCGCCGGCGGTGGTCGACGCGGTCGGCCGGGCGCACCGGCGCGGCGCACGGATCGTCGGCCTCTGCTCGGGTGCCTTCGTGCTCGCCGCCGCCGGACTGCTGGACGGCCGCCGGGCCGCGACCCACTGGGCGCGGGCCGCCGAGCTGGCCGCCCGGTTCCCGCGGGTCCGGGTCGACCCCGGGGTGCTCTACGTGGACCACGGCGATGTCGCCACCAGCGCCGGCGCCGCGGCCGGCGCCGACCTCTGCCTGCACCTGGTTCGCGAGGACCACGGCGCCGCGCACGCCCTGCGGATCGCCCGGCAGATGGTGATGCCGCCGCACCGCGAGGGCTGCCAGCTGCAGTACGCCGAACTGCCCGCCCCCGCGCCGGCCGTCGACTCGCTGGCCCCGCTGCTGGAGTGGCTGGCCGAACGGCTGGACCGGCCGGTGAGCGTCGCCGAGATGGCCGTCCGCTCCCAGGTGTCGGCCCGGACGCTGACCCGGCGCTTCACCGAACAGCTGGGCATCAGCCCCGGACGCTGGCTGCTGGACCGGCGGATCGCCGCCACCCGGGCCCTGCTGGAGGAGACCGACCTGCCGGTGGAGACCATCGCGCGCCGGGTCGGCCTCTCCTCCGCCGTCAACCTGCGCCGCCGCTTCCACGAGGCCCTGCGCACCACACCCGCCGCCTACCGGCGCGCCTTTCGCGCGAACCGGGCCGGGTGAGCCGGACGGGGGTGCCGGGGGTCAGGCGGTGGCGGTGGCCGTGGTGAGGAGGGCGGTGATGCGGGCCTCGGTGGCGGGGGTGAGGGCGGTGAGGGCGAAGGTGGTGGGCCACATGGTGTCCTCGTCGAGGGTGGCCACGTCGCTGAAGCCGAGCGTCGCGTAGCGGGACTTGAACTTCTGGGCGCACTGGAAGAAGCAGAGGACCTTGCCGTCCTTGGCGTAGGCGGGCATGCCGTACCAGAGCTTGGGGGTGAGGGCGGGGGCGGCGGCCCGGACGAGGGCGTGGACGCGTTCGGCGAGGGCGCGGTCGGCCGGCTCCATCTCGGCGATCTTGGCGAGCACCTCCTGCTCGGCGTCCGCCTTGGCGGTGCGCGGGTTGCGGCGGGCCGCGGCCTTGAGCTCCTTGGCGTGCTCCTTCATGGCCGCGCGCTCGTCCTCGGTGAAGCCGTCGAAGGGCTGCGTGGCGGTCTTCGCGGTGGTGGTCTTCGCGGTGGTCGTCTTCTTGGTGGCGGTCTTCGCGGTGGTGGTCATGATGGGCTCCTCGGTCGGGTGGGGCTGGTGGTGCGGGACGGTTTCATGGTGGCGCGACAGCGCCGGGGACGGCTTCTCAGGAACTGACCGATTCGTCGAGCCAGCGGCCGTCGCGCATCAGCTCGCGGCCGGCCAGCTCGTTCTCCTCGCGCCAGGCCTGGATGCGGCGGGGCGAGACCAGGAACCAGCCGTACCGGACGGCCGAGGCTCGCGGGTCGAAGCCGGTGCGGGCGGCGAAGCGGTCTCCCCGCTCGTGCGGGAGGGCGTCGATGCCGAGGGCCTCGACCTCGCCCTCGATCATGCAGACGTCCCGGGTGGGGCCGAGCGCCAGCCGGACGGTGCCGGCGGCGGTGAGGTTGCGGCCGGTCGGGCTGCTGACCGGGGTGGCGAGCAGCAGCGCTCCGCCGTCCCAGTCGAAGGAGAGCGGGACGAGGTGGGGCACACCGTCCGGCGAGGCCGTGGCCACCCAGACGTCGACGTCCTCGGCGAGGCGCTGTTCGAGGTCGAGGCGGCGCTCGGCGAAGGGGCGCGGTCCGGTCATGCTCTCTCACTCCTGTGCTCGTCGGCGGCGTTGGTCACAGCCTCCCTCGGGCGGGGTGGGGGCCACATCCGTGGTGACCACGGAACGGACCACGGAGTCGCCCCGCATAATGACGCGGTGCCGACTCCTGTGATCTCGCCCCGCGAAGCCGATGTGCTCGCACTGCTCGGCGAACACCTCAGCAATGCCGAGATCGCCGCTCGGCTGTTCATCTCCGTGCGCACGGTCGAGTCCCACACCTCGTCGCTGCTGCGCAAGTTGGCGCTGCCGGACCGGCGGGCGCTCTCCCGGCGGGCGGTCGAACTCGCCCGTGCCGAGCGGCCCCGACCGGCCCCCGCACTGCCCGCCCCGCTGACGGCGTTCGTGGGGCGGGAGCGTGAACGCGCCGCGCTGGCGGTGCTGTTGGCGGACCATCGGCAGGTGACGGCGGTCGGGCCCGGCGGAGTGGGCAAGACCAGGCTGGCGCTGGCGGTGGCGGCCGGGGCGGCCGGCGGGTTCGCCGACGGCGTGTGGTTCGTCGACCTGGCCCCGGTCGCCGGTCCCGACCGGGTGCCGGCGGCCGTCGCGGCCGTCCTGGGGGTCGGCGAGCAGCCCGGGCAGGGCATCGACGAGGCGGTGTGCGCCGCGCTGGCCGAACGCCGGGCGCTCCTGGTGCTGGACAACTGCGAGCAGGTCAGGGACGGTGTCGCGCCTTTCCTGGAACGGCTGTTGGCGGCCTGTCCGGGGGTGCGGGTGCTGGCGACGAGCCGGGCCAGGCTGCTGGTGCCCTTCGAACGGGTCTTCCCCGTACCGCCGTTGTCCCGGGACGGCGGCGGGAGGTCGGAGGCGGTCGCGCTGTTCGTCGAACGGGCCACCGCGGCGGCCGGGGCGGCCCCGGATCCGGCGCTCCGGGACGGGATCGCGGCCCTCTGCGAGCGGCTCGACGGGATGGCGCTGGCGATCGAGCTGGCGGCCGCCCGGTGGCCGACGCTCGGGCTGGACGGGCTCCGGGCGGGGCTGTCGGACCAGTTGCGGATCCTGGCGGGCGGCCCGCGCGCGGACGACCGGCACCGCTCGGTGCGGGCGGTCCTGGACTGGAGCCACGAACTGCTGGAGCCCGCCGACCAAGCACTGCTGCGGCGGGTGTCGGCGTTCGTGCTGCCGTTCACGGCCGGGGCGGCGGTCGCGGTGGCGGGTTTCGCCCCGCTCGACGCGGGCGCCGTCGCCGACGGTCTCGGTCGGCTCGCCGAGCAGAGCCTGCTCAGCGCCGTCCCGTCCGCGCACGGCACCCGCTACCGGGCGCAGGAGACGATCCGGCAGTACGGCGCCGAACGGCTCGACGGGGCCGGGGAGTCGGCGCAGACGCGGGGGCGGCACCTCGACTGGTGCCTGAGCGGCGCGGACGGACTCGCGCGGGCTTCGGACCAGGAACGGCAGCTGCGGGAGAGCGGTTGGCAGGCCGGGTTCGACGCGCTGGCCGAGGAGTTGCGGGCCGCGCTGGCCTGGGCCGCCGACCGCCCCGAGCGGCGGCCCGACGCCCGTCGCCTCGCGCTGGGCCTCGCCGGGCCGGCCTTCGACCGCCATCTGCTCGGCGAGGCCCAGCAGCGTCTCGAACAGGCCGCCGACCTCGCCGACGGCTCCCCCGCGGACGCCGCCGCCGCGCTGCGGGAGGCCGCCCGGGTGGCCGGGTGCCGACGCCTGGGCGACGACATGTACCGCCTCCACCGCGCCGCCGCGGCGGCCGCGCTCGACGCCGGGGACCCGGCCGGGGCTGCCCGCGACCTGGCGGCCGCCGCCACCGTCGCGCACCGCTTCTCCAGCACCTTCGCACGCCTTCCCGCCGCCGCGGAGGTGACCGCCCTGCTGGCGCGGGCCCGGGAACTGTCCGACGGCTCCCCGGCGGCGTCGGCCGCCCTCGCCCTCGCCGAGGCGGCCGTGCTCGCGGACGCCTACGGCTCCGTCCAGGGCAGCCCGGACAACACGGCGCGGGAGACGGTCGGGTACGCCGAGCGGGCCGTCGACCTGGCCCGGCGCGCGGGCGACCTGGTGGCCGAGTCCGCCGCCCTGGACGCCCTCTCCGGTGCGCACAGCTGGGCCGGGGAGCCGTTCGCGGCCGCCGGGGCCGCCCGCCGCCGGGTCGAGCTGCTGGCCCTGGCCCCGCGCACCCCGGCCACCGCGCACGAACGGGTGGACGCGCTCGCGATGGCCGCCGCGACCGCGATCGGCGTCGGCGAACTGGACCGGGCCCGGCAGTGGGGGCGGCAGCTCGCCGAGCATCCGCTGACGGCCGAGGTGGGGCACCACGCCACGTCCTGGCTGCTGGTCGCGGACGCGTTCGCCGGGCGGGAGGAGGAGGTGCTCGCGGGCGGGGCGCGGTTCCTCGAAGCCTGGGAGCAGGGCGGGCGGCCGCGTTCGTTCTCGCTCGGCCCGGCGGCCGCGGCGGTCGCCATGGTCCACGGGCTGCGCGGCGACGACACCGCCCGGGCCTCCTGGCTGGCCGTCGTCGGCCGGGCGGGCACCGAGGAGGAGCACCGCCACGGCTACGGCGCGGTGTTCGACGCCGCGGTGCTGCTCCACCGGGGGGAGGCGGGGGCCGCGCTGGAGCGGCTCTCGCCCGCCCCGGAGGAGGTGTGGAAGTGGGTGTCCTGGGTCTGGCTGCACTGGTACGCGGCGGTGCGGGTCGAGGCCTCGGTGCTGAGCGGCCACCCGGAGGCGCGCGAGCGGCTCGCCGGGGCCCGCGCCACGGTCGCGGGCAATCCCGTCGCCGTGGCCCAACTCGACCGGGCGCAGGCGCTCCTGGACGGCGACCCGGCCCGGGTGCGGGCCACGGCCGCCGCCTTCGCCGCGGCGGGCTGCCGCTACCAGTCCGCCCGCAGCCTCCGGCTCGCCGACGCGGCCGGGGGCGGGGCCGGGGGCGGGGAGGGCTGAGGGGCCCGCCGACGGGCCGCGGCCGCGGGCCTCAGCGGGTGGTGACGGGGAGGGATTCGTAGCCGCGGAGGACGAGGCGGTCACGGCGGACCGGAATACCGGCGGGGGCCAGCCGGGGGAAGCGGTCCAGCAGGCGATGTCCGCCTCCAGCCGGGCGAGTTGGCTGCCCAGGCAGAAGTGCGAGCCGCCACCGAAGCTGAGCGGCTGGCTGTCGGTGCGGGTCGGGTCGAAGCGGTCCGGACGGGCGTAGCGGGCAGGGTCACGATTGGCCGCGCCCAGCATCACCAGCACCACGGTGCCGGCGGGCGTGGGCAGGTCGGCCACCGTGAGGTCGGCGGCGGTGGAGATCCGGGAGGTGAGCTGGACCGGGGAGTCGTAGCGCAGCACCTCGTCCGTGAACAGCGAGGGGTCGAGCCCGCCGGTGCGCAGGCCCTCGGCGGCGCCGGGGTGGCGGAAGAGCAGGGTGAGGCCGTTGCCGAGGAGGTTGGTGGTGGTCTCGAAGCCGGCGACCAGGAGGAGGACGAGGTTGCCCAGCAGTTCCTCGCCGGAGATCCGGTCCGGGGAGTCGGCGGCGATCCGGGCCAGGTCGCTGACCAGGTCGCCGGTCGGCCTGGCCAGCCGCTCGGCGACCAACTCCGCGAAGTAGGACTCCAGTTCCTCCGCGGCGGCGTCGGCGGCGGCCAGTTCGCCGAGGTCCTGGACGAGCTCCAGCGCGATGGTGAGATCCGAGGCGAGGCCCCGGAAACGGTGGCGGTCGGCGGCGGGGACACCGAGCAGTTCGCAGATCACCTCGACCGGGAGGCGGAAGGCGAAGGCGTCCATGAAGTCGACGGGGGAGCCGTCGGCGCCCCGGTCGGCCAGTTCGTCGAGCAGCCGGGCGACCGTCGCCTCGATCGCCGGGCGCAGGGCCGCGACCCGGCGGGCGTTGAAGGCCGAGGCGACGAGCGAGCGGACCCGGCTGTGGTCGGGGGCGTTGCGCTGGAGGACCGAGTGGCCGAGCAGCACGACGGAGGGGTGGGCGAGCAGCTCCGCGTTGTCGGCGGTGAGGGTCCTGGTGTCCTCCACCGCGAAGGCGGGGTTGCGCAGCACCTGGTTGGCAGCGGCGTGCCCGGCCACCAGGACCGCCGCGGGGCCGGCCGGGGCGACGGCCCCGAGTTCGTGCGCCCGCGCGTAGAGCGGGTAGGGGTCGAAGCGCCCCTCCGTGGTCATCAGACGCTCGATGATCGACGCACCGTCCATGCGGGGTTCCCCTCCCGTAGATCCAACTCCGATACGGACAACTGTCGGTGAACGGACGGGAGTTCCCACGAAGGGCGGTGGACGTGGGCGGGCCCGACGGGAGGGCGCGGACCTGGGGCAGGGCGGGCC
>NZ_JZWY01000584.1:0-4825 GCF_000966955.1 Streptomyces sp. NRRL S-495 | reverse complement strand
CCGTACGGCTGGCCCTGGCCCTGCTGCGGCGGCTGGTTGTAGCCGGCGGGCGGCTGCCCGCCCGGTCCGCTCCGGTACGGCGGCGGGGCGACCGGCGGGCGCTGGGCGTAGCCGGGCGGGGCCTGGTGGCCGCCGCCCTGGGGCGGCCGGCCCGGCTGCTGGTAGCCCTGCGGCTGCTGGCCCTGCTGCTGGCCCGGCTGCGGGTGGCCCTGCTGGTAGCCCTGCGGCGGCCGGTACCCCGGCTGCTGGGGGTGGCCCGGCTGCTGCGGGTAGCCCTGGTGGCCCTGCTGCTGGTGGCCCTGCTGCTGGTGCCCCTGCCCGGCCTGGAAGGGCGGCGGGGCGACCGGCGGGGCCTCGAAGTCCTCGGGCTCGAAGTAGCCGATCTCGGTCTGCTGGTTGCGGTCCCGGGCGGCCCGCAGCTGGGACTGCCACGGGTGCGGCGCGTCGGCCTGCGGCGGCCCGGCCGGGGGCGGCGGCACCGCGGCGGGCGGCATCACCCGGGTCGCGGCCGCGGGGTCGTACGGGGGCGGCTGGGTGTCCATCACCCGGGTGGCCGCCGCCGGGTCGTACCCCTGGCCCGGCTGGCCGGGAGCGGCCTGGCCGGCCGGGAGCACCTGGGTGCGGTCCTCGGCGCCGAACGGCAGGCCGGCCACGCCCGGACCGCCCAGCGGGCCCTGGCCCGCGGCGTCCGCGTTGCCGGGCACCACGGTCGGCTGCGGATCGGGCACGAGCAGCGCGCCCACGGCCAGCGCCGCGTCCACCGCCGCCGGGGAGGCGTGCACGCCCACCCCCGCCGCGACCACCCGCAGCGCGCGGGAGAGCGAGACCGCGCCGGGCCGCTGCGCCGGGTCCTTGCGCAGGCAGCGCTCGATCACCGTCCAGAGCGGCTCGGGCATGGTGGACGGCCGCTGCGGCTCCTGGGCGAGGTGCGCCTGGAGGATCGCCAGCGGGTTGTCGCCCTGGAACGGCTGGCGTCCGGTGACCAGCTCGTACAGCATGATCCCGGCGCCGTAGACGTCCACCGCGGAGGTCTGCGGGCGGCCCTCGGCGGACTCCGGCGCCACATAGGCGGGGGTGCCGACGAACTCGTGGCTGCGGGTGATGCCCGGGGAGTCGGCGAGCCGGGCGATGCCGAAGTCGGTCAGCATCGGGTGCATCTGCTCGGTGCCCTCGACGACGGCGGTGGCGAGCAGCACATTGGCCGGCTTGAGGTCGCGGTGGACGATGCCGTCGTCGTGGCTGGCGGCCAGCGCGTCGGCGACCTGGGCCATCAGCAGGGCGCCCGCGATCGGGCTGAACGGACCGTTCTGGCGCAGGTAGCGGGCCAGGTCGGGGCCGTCGACGAGGTCCATCACCAGGGCCAGCAGCTCGCCCTCGACGACCAGGTCGCGGACCTTGACGATGTTCGGGTGGGTGAGCCGCAGCAGCAGCGAGCGCTCGCGCAGGAACCGCATCACGACATCGGGGTCGGCGGCGAGCTCCTCGCGCAGGATCTTGATCGCCACCTGCTGCCCGGGCGCGGTACCGGGGACTTCGACGTCGGCACGGACCTGGCCGCGCCAGACGGTGCCGGTGGCCCCTCGTCCGAGGGTCTCCTCCAGCAGATACTTGCTCCCGACTGGCCGCACCTGTCGCACTCCTCGCCGTGCCGCCCGCGCGGGCGGCTCCTCCGCCGGTGCGGTGAGCCTGCCGGGCCCGTGTTTCCGGCCACTCTAACGGGGCCCGTTCACGTTTTTGGGTCGACCGGCAGGGCGTTCGCCCGGGTTGGGGGACATCCCCTACGGGAAGACCCGCAGGGCCCGCCGGCGGTTCCACCGGGGCCGCCGGGCCTGCCTTTCCGGGCACCGGTTGACCTGACTCTCCGTCGCCCGCAAACATGGCGATGATCGCAAGATCGTCAAATCCGGTACCGTGCGCGGACTGTCCGTGACGGATGGCAGGATGACACTCGCCACTCTTGTGGCCCAACCGGTGTCGCGGCCACCCCCGCTCCCCCGCGGCGGCCCCGGGCAGCGGCACAACGGCGTCACACCAGCAGAAGGGACCGCGGGCGAGATGCAGATCCGGCTGACCGTCCTCCGACCGCGCAGCGGCCCGGCAGTCGCCGGCACCGCCATCCCCTACGTGGACGTGCTGGTCACCGCGCCCGTGGGCACCGCGCTCGGCTCCCTCGCCGGGGCGCTCGCGGGCGCCGTCGGCGTGCGCGGCCCCCGGGCCGCCACCCATGTGCACCTCTACGCCGGGGCGCGCCGGGTGGACGAGCACACCCTGCTCGGCCACCCCCCGCTGCTCGACGGCGCCGTCCTCTCCCTCAACGAGCCGGACCCGACCGCCGACGACCCGGACGACACCCCCGCCGCCGCCGAACTCCGCGTCGTCGGCGGCCCCGACGCCGGCGGAGTGCACCGGCTGCACGGCCGGGAGATCCGGGTCGGCCGCTCCGGCGAGGCCGACGTCCCGGTCGACGACCCCGACGTCTCGCGGCTGCACCTCGCCCTGCACCTCGCCGAGGACGGCACGGTCACCGTCCGCGACCTCGGCTCCACCAACGGCACCACCGTGGACGGGCGGCTCGTCCCGCCGGGAGCACCGGAGGAGGCCGTCCCGCTCGACGGCACCGGCCTGCTGCGGCTCGGCGAGACCACCCTGCGGGTGACCGTCCCCGACACCCGGGACGGCTCCGGGCCGCCCGCCCGCGCCGCGCTCCCCGACGGGCACGGCCACCTCCAGCTCGCCGCCCCCGCACCGGTCCGTTCCGCCCCGGCGGTCACCGAGCCGCCCAGCGCGCCCGAACCGCCCACCGGGCGCGGGCGCGGCCTGCTCTCGCTCCGGCTCGGCCGCTCCGCCGCCGAACCGCCCGAGGAGAGCGCCGAGCGCCACCACGCCGCCGTCCGCACCCGGCAGGCCGCCGCCCAGCGCGAGCGCTGGCCCGACCTCGCCACCCTCCTGCTCAACGCGCTCGGCCGCGGGCCCCGGCTCTGGGAGCGCGGCCCCGGCCACCCCGACGCGCTCACCCTCCGGCTCGGCACCGCAGACCGGCCCGGCGGCCCCGGCACCTCGCCCGGCACCGTGCTCCCCGCCGTCCCGGTCACCCTCGACCTGCAGACCGCCGGCAGCCTCGGCCTCAGCGGCCCGCGCGAGCGGCTGGACGCGCTGACCCGCGCCGTCGTCGCCCAGCTCGCCGCGCTGCACCCGCCGACCGGACTCAGCCTGGTGGTGGTCGACGCCGACCCGGCGCGCACCCCGCAGGACCGCGTCGACACCTGGGCCTGGGCCCTGTGGCTGCCCCACCTGCGGCCCGCCGAGGGCCAGGACTGCCGGCTGCTGCTCGGCCTCGACGACGAGCAGGCCGCCGCCCGGCTCACCGAACTCACCACCCGGCTCAGCGGCCCGGTCGGCCTCGGCGGCCACCCCGCCACCGTGGTCGTGGTCGACGGCCGCCCGGCCACCGAGGCCGCCCGGCAGGCCCTCGACCTGCTGCTGCGCCAGGGACCGGCAGTCGGCATCTTCCCCGTCTGCCTCGCCGAGCAGCCCGAACTGCTGCCCCGCGGCCTCGGCGCCACCGCGCTGATCACCGGCGAGGTCGGCACCCAGCTGTCGCTCGACCGCCCAGGCCCGGTCGCCCGCGGCCGCGAGACCCTGCACGAGATCTCCCTGGACGCCGTCTCCGACGCCTGGGCCGAGCGCCTCGCCCGGGTCCTCGCCCCGCTGCGCGAGGCCACCCCGGCCAACCGGGGGCCACTGCCGGACGCGCTGCGCCTGCTCGACCTGCTCCAGCTGGACACCGTCACCCCGGCCAAGCTCTCCGCCCGCTGGGACGCCCACGCCGGCGGCATCGGCGCCGCCACCGCCCTGCTCGGCACCACCCGCGACGAGCTGTGCGTGCTCGACCTCGCCGACCCCGAACTCACCCTCCCCTCCCCCGACCCGGGCGGCCCGCACCTGCTGATCGGCGGCGCCCGCGGCTCCGGCAAGACGGAGCTGCTGCGCACCCTGATCGCCTCGCTCGCCGTCTCCGAGCGGCCCGAACGCCTCGCCGTCACCGTGGTCGAGGGGCGGGCCACCGAGGACGGGCTCGCCGGCTGCACCGAACTCCCGCACGTCACCGGCCTGGTGAACGCCGGCGCCGACCCGCGCGCCGCGCTGCTCGCCGCCGAGGCGCTGGAGGACGAGCTGGCGATGCGGGAGCGGCTGTTCGACGGCCTGGACTTCGCCTCCTGGCACGCGGCCCGGATCCTCGACGGGGAGCCCGTCCCGGTCCCCGCCACCGTCGGTGCCCCGACGCCGGCGGCGAACACCCCGCGCATCATCCAGCCGCGCAGCCCCGAGGCCGCGGTTGCACCTGCGGCGGGCGCCGGGCCCTGCCCGCCCCGGCTGGTCGTCGTCGTCGACGACTACGACGCCCTCCTCGCCCCGACCTCCCCGGCCGGGCGGCCGCTCGCCCGGGCCCTGGCCGCCGTCGCCCGCCGCGGCGGGCCGCTCGGCATCCACCTCGCGGTGACCACCGGCCGCCCGGAGGAGACCACCGGCACCGAGGTGGACGACGCCGCCCTGCTGCGGATCGCGCTGCGGACGGACGACCCGGCCGACTCCGATCTGCTGATCCACCTCGGCGACGCGGCGGCCCTGCCGGATTCGACTCCGGGCCGCGGCTACCTGCGCCTGCCGGACGGCGGCGTCACCGCGTTCCAGACCGCCCGCATCAGCGGCCGCATCCCGCGCACCGCGACCCTGCGGCCCACCGTCGTCGCCATAGACCCGCTCCAACTGGGCGCCCCACCCGCCCGCCGCCCCGTCCGCGAGCTGGGAAACGGCCCCACCGACC
>NZ_JZWY01000583.1:0-10283 GCF_000966955.1 Streptomyces sp. NRRL S-495 | reverse complement strand
GGCCCCACCGACCTCGCCCTCCTCGCCAGCGCCCTCCAGCGCGCGGCGGGCCGCTGAGGAAACGGAGAAGAAGAAGCGGGCCCACGTCCGAGGACGCGGGCCCGCTGTGTCCGATTCGTCTCAGACCTCGAACTCCCCCGCCCGCACCCCGGCGACGAACGCCACCCGGGCATCAGCGGAGAAAACCAACGAAGGCCCCGACGGATCCTTCGAATCACGCACGGGCAGAACCCCGGGAACCCCGTCAGCGACCTCGACGCAGTCCCCGGTCTCCGCACTGAACGTGCTCTTCCTCCAGTTCTCGCGACTGAGATCGGGAACAGACACCTTCAGCACCTCCGCTTGATACCGCGCTACAACTCTCCTCCGACCCGGGCCAGTAGGCCGAGGCTCTCGGAGGCACTCAACGCACTCGACCGAAAGGCATGAAGCGGTGGGCCCGCACCCATGGGTGAGGGCCCGTCGGCGTCAGTCCTCGTCGCCGGTGCGCAGCTGCTCGGCCGACTCCCGGTAGGCCTCGGCAGCGCGGGCGAAGTAGTCGAAGAGGGTTTCGAGCTGCTCGGGCGAGTAGCCCCCGAGGATCTCGCCGATCCGCCGCCGCGCGGGGTCCATGACGCGGTCGAGATCGGCGGGCCCGCCGAGCGGCTCGACGATGACCTTGCGCCGGTCGCCGGGGTCGGGTGCGCGGCGCACGTAGCCGGCCTGCTCCAGCCGGTCGATCAGGCGGGTGGTCGGACCGGTCGTCAGGCCGGTGCGCGCGCTCAGCTCGCCGGGGGTCATCGCCCCGGCCAGCTCAAGGATGTTCAGCGCGTACAGGTCGGTGGCGCCGAGTTCGCACGCCCTGGCGCTCGCGTGGCCGTGGAGCATCACCGCGCTCAGGTACCGGCGGTAGACCTCGCTCGCGTCGGATCGCATGGCAGGCGTTGACACGGGCTCCCCCTCTCCATAATCTCTTCCTCAGAGAAGAGAAATCTTCAACACAGTAACTTCTTAGAGGAAGTTACCACGGGGAGGGGACCGCCATGCCTGCTACCGCCAACGCTCCGACCGGGCCCACCGGGCCTGTCGAGCCCACTGTCCCCGCGGCGCCGCCCGCAGCCGACCCGGCACCCAGGCGCCACACCGGTAGCCGAACCCGCCGCCGCACCGTCAAG
Organism: Streptomyces sp. NRRL S-495; assembly: GCF_000966955.1. Lineage (NCBI taxonomy): Bacteria > Bacillati > Actinomycetota > Actinomycetes > Kitasatosporales > Streptomycetaceae > Streptomyces > Streptomyces sp. NRRL S-495. The sequence continues at coordinate 9,129 of NZ_JZWY01000583.1, read as the reverse complement.
CGCCTCCTCGGCGCGACCGCGCTGGCGCTGACCGTGGCCGCCGGCTCCGGCTACCTGTGGCTCGACGCCACCTCCGAGGTGCGCAACCTCGGCCAGAGCGACTGCGCCGCGGTCGCCCCGGCCGTCACCCCCACCCCCGCCGGATCGGCCGCGGCCGAGGACCAGCGGGCGGTCTGCGACACGCTGCACTCGCTGGCCGAGGCCTGGGGGGCCGGCGACGCCACCGCGTACGGCGAGCACTTCACCGCCGACGCCACCTACACGACCTACGTCGGCACCCACTACCAGGGGCGCCGCGACATCACCGAAGCCCACCGGGCCCTGTTCGGCGGGTTCCTGAAGGACACCAGGCTGGCCGACTCCTTCCTCGGCATCCGCTTCTACGGCCCCGACACCGCGGTGGTCACCAGCCGCGGCGACACCTGCACCGACAAGCCCAAGAAGGCCGCCGAGCTGTCGAAGACGCAGTCGTACACGCTGGTCCGCCAGAACGACCGCAGCTGGCGCATCGCCGCCTTCCACAACACCCAGCGCCAGTCCGTCATGGAGCGCATCTCGTTCCTGTGGGACCCGTCGACCAGGCCGGAGGCCGAGAAGTGAGCACGCACACCCCCGTCAACCCCGCCCACGAGGCCGACGCCGCGGCGATCCGCGCCCTGCTCGAGCGAAGCCGCACAGCCTGGGGCCGCGGCGACGGCGCCGCCTACGGCGAGCAGTTCACCGCGGACGCCACCGACGTCACCTACACCGGCACCGTCTACCGGGGCGGGCCCGAGATCGGCCGCGCCCACCAGGCCCTGTTCGACGGCTTCCTCAAGGGCACCGAGTTGAGCCTGGAGATCACCGACCTCCGCCTCCTCGGCCCGGACACCGCCGTCGTCCTCACTCGCGGCGACGTCCACAAGGGCCGCCCGAAGCGCCTCGGCAAGCTCGCCACCTACACGGTCGTCCGGGAGCCGGGCGGCGACTGGCGGATCGCCGCCGTCCAGAAGACCCGGCGCAAGCGCCTCCTGGAGGCCATCTCGTTCCGCTTCCAGCCCGCCACCCGGCCGGCCGCGCACTGACCGGCCGGCCCGGCCGACCCCACCTCACGGAAGGAGCACCACCACGACGGCCGAAGCGAGTTCACCGGGGGCGACCGACCCTCCACCGCCGCACACGGCGCTGGTGACCGGGGCGAGCACGGGCATCGGTCGCACCTTCGCCCGCCGGCTGGCGGCGGAGGGCTTCCACGTGATCGCCGTGGCCCGCCGGGAGTACCGACTGCGTGCGCTGACCGACGAGCTCGGCATGCCCGGGCGGCTGATCCGGGTCTCTTCGACGTCGACGACGCCCGTCTCCGCATCGAGGTCCACGACGCGAGCGACCACCCGCCCGTCCCCCGGCAGCCGGCCGCGACCGACGGGTGCGGCCGCGGCCTGCTCCTCGTCGAGGCCCTCGCCCTCAAGTGGGGGCACTCCGCCCGCACCGAGGAGCCCGGCAAGGTCGTCTGGTGCGAGTGCGGGCCTGATCGGGGCCGCCACATGACCCCGATACCCAAGGGTGGGGCCAAGGGTGAGCCCTCGGCCCCACCCTTCGCAACTCCGGACACTTCACACGCTCCGTGTCGGATATGCTACGTTCCGCATTATCAACAGAACATAGAAGACCCCGGCGGTGCGCTAACACCCCGGGGTCCGGCACCAGGAGCAGCAACTCCAGATGCAGATTCATCGTAGTCACCCCGGTCTTCCCGTACCGCCCTGATGGCGGGAAAATCCGTCTGGGTGGCCGTCCGGCTGACGTCGTGTGCGCTTGGTGCGATTGGAGCCCGCATCGTAGTCGGACGCAGGGGCTCATGCAGGCGCCCGGAATTGTTGCCCTGAGCACGCAAGAGAGCTTCTTTGCAGCCTGTGGCCCCGCCAGGCGGTCTCCCGTGTCCGCACGGATCGGGAGAGAGGGGCCCGGGACATGGATGTTCTGCACGAGCGGTGTGCGGGTGTCGATGTCAGCAAGACCGACTGCAAGGTCGCCATTCGCGTACCCGGCAAGGGTGTCCGTCCCCACCGCGAGGTGAGGACCTTCTCCGCAATGACCGACGACCTGCTGGCCTTGCGGGACTGGCTGGTGGACAACAGGATCACGGTCGTCGGCATGGAGGCCACCGGCGCGTACTGGAAACCGCTGTACTACCTGCTGGAAGCCACCGACGGCATCGAGCCGTGGCTGCTCAACGCCCAGCACATGAAAGCCGTCCCGGGCCGCAAGACCGACGTCAAGGACTCGCAGTGGATCTGCAGACTGGTCGAGCACGGCCTGGTCCGCCCGAGTTTCGTGCCACCGCGTGAGATCCGCCAGTTACGGGACCTGACCCGGTATCGCACCGAGACCGTCCGCGACCGTGCCCGCGACGTCAACCGGCTGAACACGTTCCTGGAGGACGCCGGGATCAAACTGTCCACGGTCGTCTCCGACATCACCGGGATCTCCGCGCGGCGCATGCTCGACGCACTCGTGGCCGGTGAACGCGACCCCGAGGTCCTCTCCGACCTCGCACTGGGAGCGATGCGCGGCAAGATCCCCGTACTGAACCGCGCACTGGCCGGCCACTTCACCGAACACCACGCCTTCGTCGTCGACACGATGCTCACCGCGCTGGACCACGCACAGGAGCGGATCGAGAGCCTCGGCCGGGAGATCGACCGGCAACTGGAGCCCTTCCGCCGCCAGGTCGAACTCCTGGTCACCATCCCCGGTGTGGGGCTCGCAGCCGCGCAGGTCATCCTCGCCGAGATCGGCACCGACATGAGCCGCTTCCCCACCGCCGGACACCTCGCCTCCTGGGCCGGCATGTGCCCGGGCAACCACGAATCCGCGGGCAGGCGCCGACGCGGCACCACCCGCCCCGGCGACGTCTGGCTCAAGGGGGCACTGGGCATCGTCGCCCTGTCGGCCTCCCGCACCAAGGGCACCTACCTGGCCGGCCGGTACCGGCGGCTGATCGGCCGTCTCGGCAGGAACCGGACCATGGTGGCCATCGGACACTCCGTGCTCATCGCGGCCTGGCACATGCTCAGCACCGACACCCCCTACCGGGACCTCGGCCCCGAACACTTCACCGAACGCCTCGGAAAGGCCCGCCAGACCCGCCGCCTCGTCGCCCAACTCGCCGCCCTCGGCTACGACGTCGACCTCCAAGCCAAGCCCACACCCACCGCCACCAACCCCGGGTAATTTTCAAGAGAGCGCCCACGCGCGCTCATTCACCGTGCTTCCCAACGGCCTGTTGCAGGACCGGCGGCTCAGCTACACCGCCCGCGGACTCCTCGCCGACCTCCTCTCGCGCCCCGACGGCTGGCGCGAGGACGGCCGACACATGGCCGACACCAGCCCCCAGGGGCGCGGCACCGTCCGGCGGGCGCTCAAGGAACTCACCGACGCCGGGTACTACCGGGTCGTCCGCGTCCGGCGCCCCGACGGGACGATCCGCTCCGAGGCTCACGTCTTCGACCGCCCTCAGCTCGTGCCACCGGGTGTCGCCCGTCCGGTCGCCGGTGAACGGGGCACCGGCCGTCCTGACGCCCCTTCTGCAAAGAACCCGGAAGAAGTACCCACCCTCCCCGAGGTCGACGAGCAGACCCGCGAAGCCGTGGCCGCACTCTTCCGCGCCCTCCGACCCGAACCGCGCCTGCGCCTCGGGCTCGCCGAGGCGCAGGCGCTAGCACCGCTCGTCTGCCGGTGGCTCGAACACGGCAGTACGGCTACCGACCTGGCCCACGCCCTGCTGCCCGGCCTGCCCACCCATCTGCACTCGCCCGTCGCACTCCTCCGCGACCGGCTCCGGCGCAAACTCCCGCCCCCGCGCGCCGGGGCCGCGCCCGCCACGTACTCCGAGTGCCCCCACTGCCACGACCCGGTCCCCCGCCCCGGGCCCTGCCGCTCATGTGCCGAGGTCGCCCCGAGCGCCCCGGTCACCGCCGCCGTTGGCGCCGCCCTCGCCCGCGCCGCCCTCCACCGAGGAGCAGATCCGGGCCAAGGCGCCCCCTTGACGGGCCATTTGCCCTCGGCCAGGGTGCGAACGTAACAATGGGCACTCGGCCTGATACAGGAGGACACGATGGAGCTGGACTTCATCGGCATCGACCCTGAGACCGGCAAGGAGGGCTCGCCCACTGCGTGGGTGGACCATGCGAACGCGGAGATCGTGATCCAGGGCTGGAACGCCGGCGAGGAGCTGGCGGCCGCGATCGGCGGAACCTCGTGGGCCCCCGGGCACACAGCCGGGATCCCCGCCGGCGAGACCGTGATCAGGATCCCGGCCCGAATGATTCCGATCCTGAGGGAGGCGTGCGATGTGGCTGAACGCACCGGCCTTTGACCAACTCCTGCGCTCCGCACAGCACTCCGCAGTCCATCTGGAGCTGCGCGACGCCTACGCCGTTCCGGACGAGGCACAGGCCGTCGAGCGCTTCCGGGAGACGGGCGAGTCGGACCTGGACCCGGCCTCGGAGTACTGGCAGGACTGGGCGGCGATGCTGCGCGAGGCGACGGCACGGGGCGTCGTCGTCCGGCGCGCCCGGATCGTCTCCGAGCCGGTCACCCTCTACACCCGCTACCTGCACGCCATGACCCCGGTCAACATCGCGATCGGGGAGGACGTTCGCTGGCTCCCCCGCCGCGAAGCGTCCGACCTGGCGCTGCCCGGCAACGACTTCTGGGTCTTCGACGACCGCTGTGCCCGCTTCAACCACTTCACCGGCGACGGTGACTGGGCGGACGAGCGCACCTCGTACACCGAGGACGCATCCGTGGTGAAGCTCTGCACCGACGCCTTCGAAGCGGTGTGGGAACGCGCGACCCCGCACCACCACTACACCGTCTGACCGTCCGAGCGACCGATACCGTGCCCGTTTCCCCGTCGTCCAGTGTCCGCACGGCTCGGACCGCCGTCGCGGCGCGGCTGCGCGAGTTGATGCTCGACGCCCGGATCGACGGCAAGGAGCTCTCCGCACGCTGCCGGTGGCACCCGTCGAAGACCTCCCGCATCCTGGGCGGAAAATCCACACCTTCCGAGAGCGACATCAGACGTTGGTGCGGAGCGTGCGAGGCGGACGACCGAGCAGACGATCTGATCGCGGCATCCCGCGCCGTGGAACTGATGTACGTGGAGTGGCGCAAGCAGCACAGTCACGGCATGCGCCGGGTCCAGGAGGACTCCCTGGCGCAGCACACGAGTACCGCCGTCTGCCGGGCATACGTCTCCAATGTCGTCCCCGGCTTCCTCCAGACCGAGGCCTATGCGACCGCGCTCATGCGCGGCATCACGGATTTCCAGGGCACCCCGGACGATGTCGCCGATGCGGTGGCGGCCCGCTTGAAGCGCGGCCGCCTCCTGTACGAGGGCAATCACCGCTTCGTGGTCCTGGCCGAGGAGGCCGTCCTGCGGTACCGGATCGGTGATGCGCGGACGATGGCCGAGCAACTCCGCCATCTGCTCTCGGTGATGCCGCTCCCGTCGGTCGCCCTGGGCATCATCCCCTTCTCGGCGCCGCGTCGCATGTGGCCGCTGGAGGCCTTCTACCTCTTCGACGACGGTGAAGCCTCGATCGAGACACTGACGGCCGAGATCAGCGTCGTACAGCCACGTGAACTCGCGGACTACCACCGGGCATTCGCAGAGTTGACCCGGACGGCCGCCTATGGACCCCCCGCCCGCGCCCTGATCGCCGCGGCGATCGACGCCCTCGACTGAGTACCCGCAATCACGTTGAGTATTCAGCCGATCACTCCCTAACGTCGAATCGGCCGCCCACCGCGCACCCGATGTGCCGGCCGGGTCGAACCCATCGAAGGAGCTCGGTATGAGCCTCGTGCACACGGAACGAATCACCGGACGAACCCTGGTCGACGACGCCCTGTTCGAGCGCCTGGTGCATCGGGTCGCCCACGATCAGAGCATGGAAGCGCGGCTCGCGGAGCGGGTCGTGGACCAGGCGCTCGCGTTCCTCGGCACCTGCGCCGTCAGCCCGGACGCCGCGCTTTCGCCCTCCCGCGTGGTCGACCACGGCTGGCACGCCTTCCTGCTGCACACCCGTGAGTACGCCGCCTTCTGCGACCGGGTCGCCAACAGGTTCCTCCATCACCGTCCGGACAACGGCGCCTCGGCGAACGGTACGGGCATCGTCACTACCGCAGCCGCGCTCAGGGCAGCCGGCTACCAGGTCGACCCGGAACTCTGGGCCGTGTCGGCCGACTGTTCCGAGGGCAGCGGGGGTGACGGCTCCGACACCAGTGGAAGCGGCGGTTGCGCGCAGTGCCACCAGGGCTGCCACAACTCCAACTGACCGGCCGGGCCGGGCGGCGCTGCGGCCGCCCGGCCTCCTCCCCGCCCCGAAGGAGCAACATGCGCCACCGCTGGACCGATCTGCCGCCTGGGGTCCGCCACCTGATCGCCGAGAAGTCCGGCGTCGTCACCGGGGTGACGACGCCGGACGCGGGAGGGACCGCCGAGTTCGCCGCCGTCGTGGACACCATTTCCGACCGGGTGTTCGTGAAGGCCGTGCGACTCGACAGCCCGAAGCTCTGGATGGCCCGCAAGGAGGCCCGGGCCGCGGCGGCGGTTCGGGGAATCGGCGCGGACCTGCTGTGGCAGCAGGACGCCGACGGCTGGCTGGTCACGGCCTTCGAGTACGTGCCCGGACGTCACGCCGACCTGTCGCCCGGCTCGTCCGACCTGCCGCTGATCGCGGGAACGCTGGCCGGGCTCGCCGACCGGCTCACCCCGGCGCCGGCGGTCCGGACACTCGGTCTCGCGCAGAGATGGAGGGGCTCGGCACTGTGGTCGGAGATCGCGGACACCGACGGTCTGACGCCGTGGCAGGCCGAGCACCTGGCCGTGCTCGTCGCCCTGGAGGGCAGCGTGTCGGAGGCGGTCGCGGGTGACACCCTCGCGCACACCGACATGACCGGGCCGAACATCCTGGTTTCCGGCGCGCGGGTCCGCATTGTCGACTGGTCGTGGCCCGCTCCCGCCGGGGCCTGGGTCGACACCGCCTCGCTGATCCCCCGGCTGATCGCCGCCGGTCACACCGTCGAACGGGCCCGGCGGTGGGCGATGACCGTTCCGCACTACGCCGTCGCCGAGCCCTCGAAGGTCGCGGCGCTGGCCGCCGTGATCGCCGCCCGATGGCGGTTGAGCGCGATCCGGGACGGCGAGTGGACTGTCCTGTCGGCAGCGGCCGACCGATGGGTGGCGGATCTGCTACCGGTCGGCACTACCCGACCCTGAAGAACCGGGTGACAATCGAAGAGCCGTGGGGCCCGCTTCCACCGGGCCCCACGGCTTTCATCGTGATGTGATCAGGCGTTGGTCTGCTTCGGCTCGTCGCCCGGCTTGTCGGTGATCGAGCGGCCCAGCACCGCCGTGTGACCGACGACCGTGCCCGGCTTGCCGAACTCGCTGTCGGCGACGACGACCTCGCGCTCACCGAGGAACTCGTGGCTCTTCGGGTCGAAGATCCACTCGGTGCGGACACCGCTGTCCACGTGCGCCACGGCGACACCGTGGCGGCCCGAGGCGTCCACCGAGTCCTCGACCGCGGTGACGCCGGGGATCTTGGCGGCGGCGCGGTAGAGGGCGGCGCTGACGGCCGGCGGGGCGATCTGCTCGCGCAGCAGGTCCCCGATGGTCACGAACGCCTCCTGGTCAGGGGTGCGGCCCTGGCCCGCGGTCTCGGCGTAGATCTTCTTCAGCAGCGCGTCCGGGTCGGTCGGCAGACCGGCCAGGTAGTCGTAGGTGGGCGCGCCGATGCTCGGCTTCTTGGTCGGGTCGAGCCACAGCCCGCCGTCGGAACGCGGCGCGGGGCGCTTGTCCCCCTCCTTGGCAGCGGCCTCGCCCTTGCCGAACTTGCCCTCCTCCTTCAGGACGCCCCACTGGCTGCCGTCCACCGAGAGCCAGATCTGGCGGCGGTGCGGCGCGTCGACCTTCGTCTCGCCGGTGGCCAGGTTGCTGGCCGCGAAGGACACCAGGCTGTCCACGTAGACGAACTGGTTCTTGCCGGGCTTCGGGTCGGGCTTGCCGGCCGCGGTGTCGGCGGCCTGGGTCAGCAACTGGACGGCGGCGACCGGGGCGACGTTCAGCGTGGTGCTGCCGCTCTCGGCCGGCTGCCCGCCCTGGACCTGCTGCCCGCTCTGCTGCTGGGCCAGCGGGGCCTTGGAGGCCGCGCCGTCACTGCCGCCCGGCAGGACCATCGCCAGGGCCAGACCGCCCGCCAGGGCCGGAATCGCCACCCAGCCGAGCTTGCCCCGCCGGACCCGCGCGGGCTTCGTGTCCCGGATCTCACTCATCAGATGTCCCCTCAACAGCCGGTGGCGGTCGGAGGAGAGTTCGGGCCGCGCCGGCGGCGGCAGCAGCCGGGCCAGCTCGGCACGCTCGTGCTCGTTCATCGGTTCGTCTCCCGTGTCGACCGGGCCGCATCGGTGCGGCCAACCCGTACCTGTCCGGGCTCGGGGCGGAGTTCCCGCCCTTTCCTCAGTTCTTCCTCGGCGAGCGCCCGGAGCTTGGTGCGGGCCCGCGAGAGCCGCGAACGCACCGTTCCGATCGGCACCCCGAGCGCCTCGGCGGCACTCGCGTAGTCGAGCCCGGCCCAGACGCAGAGGCCGAACACCTCCCGCTCCGCCTTCCGCAGCCGCTCCAGGGCCCGCCGCGCGGCGGCCAGCTGGGCGCTGTCGTCAAGCCGCCCGACGAGTTCGTCGGCGAAGTCCGGCACCACGTCCCTGGGTGGCAGCCGCTCCATCGCGGCCCGGTGCCGCCGGGCCGCCCGGGTCGTGTTCCGCAGCACGTTGGCGGCGACCCCGAACAGCCAGGGGCGGACCGGCTCGTCGCTCTCGCGCAGTTTGTGGCGCAGCCGCCACGCCTCCAGGAAGGTCAGTTGGACGATGTCCTCCGCGACCGCCCAGTCCCCCGAAACCCGCACCGCGTACCGGTACAGGTCGTCTGCCGCTTGATCGAACAGCTCCCCGAACGCCCATTGGTCCCCGTTCCGTATCCGTCCCCGCTGTGACAGCTCCACACCTCCACCTGTCCGCAGCACCGTCCTGGGTTCCCACGGACAGCACAACACGGCGGGCCCGCGTCCGAGGACGCGGGCC
>NZ_JZWY01000582.1:0-6348 GCF_000966955.1 Streptomyces sp. NRRL S-495 | reverse complement strand
ACGCGGGCCCGCCGTTGAACTGCGACAGCTTCGTCAGCGCATCGAACCCGTGCGGAGCAGGGTCCGGATGACGCGCATCGCGACCGAGAGGCTGGACAGCTCGTAGTTGTCCGAACCCCTTATGTCGTCGAGGGTGCTCTTGGCGCGGTTCAGCAGGGTCGCGTTGAGCTCCGCCCAGGCGGTGTACCGCTCCTCGGGGGTGGCGCCCTCGGGGCCGCAGGCCAGGATGTCGGCGGTCAGCGCCGCGTGGGCCGCGAAGAGGTCCTCGCGGATGGCGGCGCGGGCCATGGACGACCAGCGGTCGACGCGGGGCAGCTCGATGATGCGGTCGAGCAGGTGGGTGATCTGCAGCCGGTCGGCGAGGTCGTAGTAGAGCTCGGCGACCTGGGCGACGTCCTTGCCGGACCGGTCCGCGACCTCGGTGATGTCCAGGGTCGGGAAGGTCGAGGACAGGCCCGCGATCCGGGTGGCGAGCTGCTCCGGCACACCGGCGCCGGCGAGCTCCCCGTAGACGTGCTCGAACCAGGCCAGGTCCTCGCCGCGCAGCGGCTTGGGCAGCGAGCCCCACACCTGGTTGACCCGGTCGTGGAAGAACTCGATGGTGCCGGCGATGTCCAGCGGCTGGCGCCGGTTGTTGAGCATCCACCGGGTGGCGCGCTCGACCAGACGGCGCGAGTGCAGCCGCATCTTGGTCTGTGCCCGGGCCGGGACCCGGTTGTCCAGGCCCTCGATCTCGGACCAGATCTCCTCCAGGCCGAAGACGGCCCGGGCGGCGGTGTGGGTGCGGGCGACCTCTTCGTAGGTCGCGCCGGTCTCCTCCTTCAGCCGGAAGGCGAAGGTGCAGCCACCGCGGTTGATCGTGTCGTTGACGATCAGCGTGGTGATGATCTCGCGGCGCAGCGGGTGCCGGTCGATCTGCTCGGCGAACCGGGCCCGCAGCGCGCTGGGGAAGTACTCGTGCAGCGCGGTGCGGAAGAACGGGTCGTCGGGCAGGTCGGTGGCGAGCAGCTCGTCGGCCAGGGTGATCTTGGTGTAGGCGAGCAGCACCGACATCTCGGGCTGGGACAGGCCCCGGCCGTTCTGCTGGCGCTCGCGGATCTGCCGCTCGGTGGGCAGGAACTCCAGGCCCCGGTCGAGCTGGCCGCCCGACTCCAGCCGGTTGATCATCCGGGAGTGGACGTTGACCATGCTGTGCGCCTGGGCGACCGCGTTGGCCAGCACCACGTTCTGCGCGTAGTTGTTGCGCAGGACGAGGTGGCCGACCTCGTCGGTCATCTCGGCGAGCAGGGTGTTGCGCTGCTTGACCGTCATGTCGCCGTCGGCGACCACCTGGTTGAGCAGGATCTTGATGTTGACCTCGTGGTCCGAGGTGTCCACACCGGCCGAGTTGTCGATGGCGTCGGTGTTGATCCAGCCGCCGGCGCTCTCCGGGCCGCCGGAGGCCGCGTACTCGATGCGGCCGAGCTGGGTGCAGCCGAGGTTGCCGCCCTCGCCGACGACGCGGGCGCGGACCTGCTCGCCGTTGACCCGGATGGCGTCGTTGGCCTTGTCGCCGACCTCGGCGTTGGTCTCGGTGGAGGCCTTGACGTAGGTGCCGATGCCGCCGTTCCAGAACAGGTCGACCGGCGCCTGGAGGATGGCCTTCATCAGCTCGGCGGGGGTGAGCCGGGTGTCGGAGACGCCCAGTGCGGCCCGGACCTGCGCGGTGAGCTGGATCGACTTGGCGCTGCGCGGGAAGATCCCGCCGCCGGCCGAGATCAGCGACCGGTCGTAGTCGTCCCAGGAGCTGCGGGGCAGCTCGAACAGGCGGCGGCGCTCGGCGTACGAGGAGGCCGCCTCCGGGTTCGGGTCCAGGAAGATGTGGCGGTGGTCGAAGGCGGCGACCAGGCGGATGTGCTCACTGAGCAGCATGCCGTTGCCGAAGACGTCACCGGACATGTCGCCGATGCCGATGACGGTGAAGTCCTCGGACTGGGTGTCGACGCCGAGCTCGCGGAAGTTGCGCTTGACGGACTCCCAGGCGCCGCGGGCGGTGATGCCCATGCCCTTGTGGTCGTAGCCGGCCGAGCCGCCGGAGGCGAACGCGTCGCCCAGCCAGAAGCCGTAGGACTCGGCGACACCGTTGGCGATGTCGGAGAAGGTCGCGGTGCCCTTGTCGGCGGCGACGACCAGGTAGGTGTCGTCCTCGTCGTGGCGGACCACGTCGGCCGGGTGGACGACCTCGCCGCCGACCAGGTTGTCGGTGATGTCCAGCAGCGCCGAGATGAAGGTCTTGTAGGACGAGACGCCCTCGGCCAGCCAGGCGTCACGGTCCACCGACGGGTCCGGCAGCTGCTTGGCGACGAAGCCGCCCTTGGCGCCGACCGGCACGATGACGGTGTTCTTCACCATCTGCGCCTTGACCAGGCCGAGGATCTCGGTGCGGAAGTCCTCGCGCCGGTCGGACCAGCGCAGACCGCCGCGGGCGACCTTGCCGAAGCGCAGGTGCACGCCCTCGACCTGCGGCGAGTAGACCCAGATCTCGAACGCCGGGCGCGGGGCCGGCAGGTCCGGGATGGCCTTCGGGTCGAACTTCATCGACACGTAGGAGTGCCACGCGCCGGTGCCGTCGTGCTGGAAGAAGTTGGTCCGCAGGGTGGCCTTGATGAGGTGCAGGAAGGAGCGCAGGATGCGGTCCTCGTCCAGCGAGACGACCTCGTCCAGCGCGCCGTCCAGCTCCTCCAGGATGCCCTCGGTCAGCTCCAGCGCGCCCTGCTGGTGGCTGGGGCTCAGCCGGGCCTCGAAGAGGTTCACCAGCAGGCGGGTGGTGTGGGTGTTGTTGCGGAGCGCGTCCTCCATGTAGTCCTGGGAGAACGTGGAGCCCGCCTGGCGCAGGTACTTGGCGTACGCGCGCAGCATCATCGCCTGGCGCCAGGTCAGCCCGGCGGTCAGGACGAGGTCGTTGAAGCCGTCGTTCTCGGCCTTGCCGGTCCAGGTGGCGGCGAAGGTCTCCTGGAAGCGGTCGCGGGCCTCGTCGGTCAGCTCGACGGCCTCGCGCAGCCGCAGGCCGAAGTCGTACACCCAGGCGGTGGTGTGGTCGGAGCGGGTCAGCGCGTACGGGTGCTCGTCGAGCACCTCGACGCCCAGCCGCTGGAGGACCGGCAGCACCTCGGTGAGCGAGATCGGGCCGCCCACCCGGTAGATCTTGAAGCGGCGCTCGTCGTCGCCGGCGCCGACCGGCTGGTAGAGGTTCAGCCGGAAGTCGCCCTCGCCGTGCAGCGACTCGATCTGCTTGAGGTCCGCGACCGCGGTGCGCGCGGTGAAGTCCGCGCGGTACCCGTCGGGGAAGGCGTTGCCGTACTTGCGGGAGAGCTCGGCGGCCTTCTCCTCGCCCAGCTCGACGTGCAGCTGGTCGTTGAACCCGTCCATCCAGAACCGGGCGGCCTCGGCCAGCTTGGCCTCGATCCGCTCGATCTCGGCGTCCGTGAGGTGCGGCAGCTCGCTGCCGGGGGTGACCCGGACGACGAAGTGCAGTCGGGTCAGCACCGACTCCGTCGACCAGACCGTGTAGTCGATCGAGGCGCCGTTGAGCTCCTGCATCAGGATGTCCATGAGGCGCAGCCGGATGCGGGTGGTGTAGCGGTCGCGCGGCAGGTAGACCAGCGCGGAGAAGTAGCGCCCGTACTCGTCCTGGCGCAGGAAGAGCCGCAGCCGGCGGCGCTCCTGGAGGTAGAGCACGCTGGTGGCGATCGCCAGCAGCTCGTCGGCCGGGGTCTGGAAGATCTCGTCCCGGGGGAAGGTCTCCAGGATCTGCAGCAGGTCGCGGCCGTCGTGGCTCTCGGTGGAGAAGCCGGAGTCGACGATGACGTCCTGGACCTTGCGGCGGACGACCGGGATGCGGTTGACCGACTCGGTGTAGGCGGCGGCCGAGAACAGGCCGAGGAAGCGGCGCTCGCCGATGACCTCGCCGTTGGCGTCGAACTTCTTCACGCCGACGTAGTCGAGGTAGGACGGGCGGTGCACGGTCGCCCGGCTGTTGGCCTTGGTGAGGACGAGCAGCTTCTTCTCGTGGGCCTTGGCGCGCACCGGCGCGGACAGCCGGCCGAAGGCCTCGCTGACGGCGTGGTGCTGGTCGTCGTGGCCGATCGGGTCGGAGCGCAGGATGCCGAGGCCGGTCCCGGCGACGGCCTTGAGGACCTCCTCGCCCTCGTGCTCGACCAGGTCGTACTCGCGGTAGCCGAGGAAGGTGAAGTGGTCGTCGGCGAGCCAGCGCATGAGCTCCCAGGCCTCGCCGACCTCCTGCTCGGGCAGGCCGGCCGGGGGCTGCTCGGCGAGCTCGTCGGCCAGACGCAGCGCGGAGTCGCGCATCTTGGTCCAGTCCTCGACGACCTCGCGGACGTCGCCGAGCACCCGGCGCAGGTCGGTCTCGATCTCGCGCAGGTCGTCGCGGTCGGTCTCGCGGTCGACCTCGATGTGCATCCACGACTCGACGGTCGCGTCGGCCGGCCACTCGGTGCCGGCGGCCTGGCTGCGGGCGCAGGCGTCGACGTCGAGGATCTCCAGCAGCTTGCCGGTGATGTCGCGGCGGACGACCAGCTGGGGGTGGATGACGATGTGGATCGCGCGGTCCTGGCGGGACAGCTCGTTGGTCACGGAGTCGACCAGGAACGGCATGTCGTCCGTCACAACCTCGACCACGGTGTGGCCGCAGGACCAGCCGTTCTCCTCGACCGAGGGGGTGTGCACCCGCACCTCGGCGGTGCCCTGGGGGCGCTTGAGGCCCAGGCGGTAGTGCGAGGCGGCGGCGCCGTAGACGTCGACCGGGTCGCGGTCGACCAGGTCCTCGGGCGCCGTGTGGAGGTAGTAGTGGTGCAGGTACGCGGACAGAGCGCCGTTGCTCAGTCCCTCCCCCGGCGCCGCTCCCCCCACCTGGCTGTTCTCAGCGGCTGCTGCTGCCTTCCTGAGCAGTTCGGCCTTGGCTGCGTCCAGCTTGGTCTGCATGACTTCTTGGCTCCTGTCGCGCGCCGTTGCGTGACTCGGTGGTGGTCTCGGTGTCCACCGCCGGGGTCTTCCGCAATCCTGCCGCACCATCCAGCTGAAAAGGCCCCATGGCACGCATGGAACACCTCTGCAGCGGGTAGGACGCAACGTTCGGCCTGCGGAGCCACCCGACGACGCCAGCCAGCCTAACGGGATCAATCGAAGGTGTCAGGGGACAAGCAGGCGCAAACCTGCAGGAAGATCGGGCCGTCCTGGACAGCTTGTCCAATCAGCCTGCCGGTTTGCGCCGAAAGCCGGAAGTTCGTGCGGAGCACGTGTGCGGACCGTCGGCATTCAGCCCATGTGCGGGTGAACGTACGTGGTCGGCGGCACGAACGTCTCCTTGATCGACCTCGCCGAGGTCCAGCGCAGCAGGTTCTGCGGTGCGCCCGCCTTGTCGTTGGTGCCGGACGCCCGGCCGCCGCCGAACGGCTGCTGGCCCACCACGGCGCCGGTCGGCTTGTCGTTGATGTAGAAGTTCCCGGCCGCGAACCGCAGCGCCTCCAGGGCCTGCGCGATCGCGTAGCGGTCCTGGGCGACCACCGCGCCGGTCAGCCCGTACGGGGCGCCCGCGTCGACCCGGCCGAGCACGTCGTCCCAGCGGGAGTCCTCGTAGACGTGGACGGCCAGGATCGGGCCGAAGTACTCGGTGCGGAACATCTCGTTGCGGTGGTCCGAGGAGACCAGCACGGTCGGGCGGACGAACCAGCCGATCGCGTCGTCGTACTGGCCGCCGGCCACCAGCTCCACCGTCGGGTCGGCCTTGGCCCGCTCGATCGCGTCCCGGTTCCGTTCGAACGCGCGCCGGTCGATCAGCGCGCCCATGAAGTTCGACAGGTCGGTGACGTCGCCGACGGCCAGCGCGTCCACCTCGGCGAGCAGGTCGTCCTTGATCCGCTGCCAGAGGCTGCGCGGCAGGTACGCGCGGGAGAGCGCCGAGCACTTCTGGCCCTGGTACTCGAAGGCGCCCCGGATCAGCGCCGCCTTGAGGATCTCCGGATCGGCCGAGCGGTGCGCCAGCAGGAAGTCCTTGCCGCCGGTCTCGCCGACGATCCGGGGGTAGCTGCGGTAGCCGCCGATGTTGGCGCCGATCGTCTGCCAGAGCGACTGGAAGGTCGCGGTGGAACCCGTGAAGTGCAGCCCGGCCAGGGCCGGGTCCGCCAGTGCCACCGCGGACAGCTGCTGCCCGTCACCGGTGACCAGGTTGATCACCCCCGGCGGCAGCCCGGCCGCCTCCAGCAGCCGCATCAGGTGGTACGCGGCCAGCGTCTGGGTCGGCGCCGGCTTCCACACCACGGTGTTGCCCATCAGCGCCGGCGCGGTCGGCAG